>NZ_VFWA01000010.1:0-186707 GCF_006442295.1 Mesorhizobium sp. B2-3-2
CGTGAAGTCGGCTGGCCCGCTTGGTGGCGAAGGTAAGACCGTTGAAGTCGACGAAACATACATTGGCAAGCGCGAGACACCGCGCAAGCCGTCGCCGCAGCGCAAGGGCCGCCCGTATATCAAGACTGGCGGCAATCAGAAGCGCACCGTGGTTGGCCTTGTGGAGCGCGGCGGCAAAGTCCGCATGTTCCATTTGAACGATGCTACCGCCTCAACTGTGCGCGACGTACTGGTCCGCAATGTTGACCGCACATCGACGCTCTACACCGACTCGTCGCGCCTCTACACCCGTACTGGCGAGGAATACGCTTCTCACAAGACAACCAATCATGCCGCTGGCGAATACGTTCGCTACGAAGGCGACGAGACGATCCATTCGAACACTATTGAAGGCGTGTTCTCAGTCTTCAAGCGCGGCATGGTCGGCGTCTACCAGCATTGTGGCGAAGCCCATTTGCACCGCTACTTGGCCGAGTTCGATTTCCGCTACAACCGCCGCACGGCGCTCAAAGTCTCGGATGCAGAACGCGCGGCCGATCTGCTTCGCATGGCGCGCGACAAACGCCTTACCTATCGGCGGATTGGTGAAGCCGATCACGCCTAAGCAGAAGGCGCGAAAGCTTCTCCACAGGCGCAAGAAGCGCCGACTCGACTCCGAATAAGATTCGGCCCACTACTTTGCCAACCGCAGACCCAGCGAAGCCCCGAACACGCCAGTTCGGACACCCGGAGTTGGAAAATCTGCGGCCCATGCCCGGACTGGAAAGATCGGCTATCAACGGCCGGCACCCTGACCAATCTCCGGGGGCGCATGGGATCCACTGGAGGCGGAAGTACAACGCCAATAGTGGGCCGATACACCAGCGAACGACGGCTTATTCGAAACGCTGGCATGACTCACGAAACCTTTTGGTTCCGTGGCCACGGACCGAGGGATTTCCCATGAAACCCAAGGTCAATGTTGAAGTGAAAGTGAACGTCGCGCTCTGCCTATTCGGCATCGCGGCCATTCTCTCGATCTTCTTTTGATAGGGGCGTCCCGGAGCGATCCGGGCGCTTCTCTTCCTTCTTCCCGCGCCTATGGTCTGGCGGCGTCTTCAGCAGGCGGCGCAATACCTCGTCGCCCTTTTCCTGGTCTTTGTCTTTGGAGGTCGTAGCCGTGGTAGGCATCATTCTAAACAATCTCCCTTTCCCAGAAAGCGACATTTCGGAAGAGCGGCCAAACTTGGCTCTGGGTCGATTAATGTCCGCTTGGGGGCAGATAGAGGTAGTCTGCAACTTTCTCTTCCGCCGCCTCACCGATCTCCACCTCGATGCGGCAACCATAGTTTTCGATACTGTCGGCAACAAGGAACAAATTGAAATTTTGACCGGACTGGCAGAATTGCTGCCAAATGCCGCTCAGAGAGATGCCCTTTCCATACTCCTATCGTCCGTAAAAGCCTTTAGCATCAGACGTAACAAAATCATCCATGCGAACTGGGGGACTTTGAGCGGGGAACCGGCGCGATTCTGGTCCGGTCTAACCTCAACACACTTTGACGAGATATGGTCAGGTTCCCAAAAAGGCGACGGCTATCTCCAAAATTTGGTGCACACCGTAACCAGATTGGAAGGCATCGTGTCAGATATGGTTCAGCTACGCCTTAAGCTAGAGAAGGCGCTGGATTACGAGATCCCAGACGGTCCCTCTGGCCGCCACCAAAGAGAGATGATGGAAAAAATGATCAAGCGCCGCGAGGAGATCGAAGCCTCATTGCGACATAAACCCTAACAGCCACCTCTCTCGCGAGGCGCGGTGGCAGCGGTGGATCAATCAATTCCAGCAATGCCAATTCTCCACCATCAACCATCTCTGGCGTGATTTCGATTTCATTTTCAGTGCCGGCCTGTCCCGGCTGCTTTATCGAATCTGCCATTGGTACGTCAAGTATATAATTAGGAAAAAAATCCTATCCCGCCCGTCCCAGCGTGATCCTCCCCGGCCGCCCGGCTTCGTCAGTCAGGTGTTGGAGCATTGACCGCGAATTGCGCGGCGAACGCCCTGGCATAGGCGGGCCGGGCTTCGCCCCGGGCCACATAAGCAGCCAGGTTTTGATATTCGTCCAGAATGCCTGACATTCTGAGCCGCAACAGCACCGATACCATCAACAGATCGCCCGCGCTGAACGCACCGTCGAGCCAGTCGGCGCCGCCCAGATGGGCCGAGAGCCTGTCCAGCCGGGCGCGAACGCGGTCCTTCACCAATGGCAGGCGCTCCGCGCTCCAGGGCTTGTCGGCCTCGAATAGTCTTGCCGTCGTCAGTTCGAGGATCGGCAGCTCGACGGTGTTGAGCGCCGCAAACATCCAGGTGATGGCGCGGGCGCGGGCGTCGCGATCCTCCGGCAGCAGGCCCGGATACCGCTCGGCAAGATGAAAGACGATCGAGCCGGTCTCGAACAGGCAGAGCGAACCGTCCTCGTAGGTGGGGATCTGGCCGAAGGGTTGGATGGCCAGATGGTCGGGCGCCTTCATCTCAGCATGGGAAACCAGACGAACCTCGTAGGGCTGGCCCACTTCTTCGAGCGCCCAGCGAACGCGCGTGTCGCGCGCCAGTCCCTTGCCGCCATCGGGCGAGCGTTTGAATGCCGTGATGGTGATTGTCATCGCATCGCTTCCTTGCCTGTTGCCTGGGCTTCCTGGCGATGACGAACAAGCCTCCGCGGCAGCCCGACATCGGTCTTGAACTATTTTCCTTGCCGGGCGCGGATCGCGAATGCGTGCCCGCGCGTTTTGAACGCCTATGCACGCCGCCTCAAAGTGACCTCGGTTTTGGGCGACATGCGTAGGTCGATACCTGCAAGTGCGTCGCACGGGCCCTGTTCAGCGTGACGCGCCTCACCGATGGGAGCAACCGCCATGAACGTCGCCAACCTGCAACTCGAGGGCCTGCTGATGGCCGTCGCCTCGATCAACCACGTCCTGGTCAAGAAGGGCGTGCTGACATCGGAGGAGATCGACATCGCCCTGCGCAAGGCCGAAGCCGGCGAAACCAGCGAGGAGCGGTCCGAGGGCATGTCGGCGTCGAGCCGCGACGCCGTCAATTTCCCGATCCGGCTGCTGGAACTCGCCAACCAGTGCCAGCCGGAAGCTGACATGCCGTCCTTTTCGAAGCTGGCGCGCATGGTCGGCCAGATGAAGGAACCCTATAACGACCAGATGTAGCTACGCCCTGCCCGGCCATCCCGGATTGAGCGAAAGCACGCGGCCCGGCCCATGCACGGCGGCGAACAGCAGCCCGGCCAGGAAGGAAAAATGGTCGACGAAGAAACCGAATTCCGCCTGGTTGCCGGCCCAGTGGCTCGGTCCGTGGAAGGCGAAGCCGAGGAACAGCACGTAAACCGCCGCGACCAGTGCGGCCGGCGTGAAGAAGGCGCCGGTGAGGAAAGCGATCACCAGCAGCACCTCCAGTATCGCCGCGCACCAGGCCAGGAACAGCGGAAACGGAAAGCCGGCGGCGGCGATATAGCCGGCGGTGGCGCCCATGCCCATGAACTTGAACGTCACCGCCATCAGGAAGACGGCGGCGAAGATCAGGCGGGCTATGAGCAAGGCGGCGGTCTGCCACGGCGATTGGACGGTTGGCGACGGCATGGTTGTTCTCCCGTTTCGTTTGCTTGTTTTACCCAATTCCGGATGGAAACCGCTACGGAGCTTTCCTGGAATTGCTCCTAGGACGCGCCACGCACCGCACATCCGACATGTCAGGCGAATTTTTTCCCGATGCCGCGCCCGCACGATCGGGTCGCTGCCGCAAAACCGGATTCCGCTTTGCCGGCTCCTTTATAGAGTGGCCGCATCGGCCCTGATGTAGCTCGCCGCCATGCGCCTGAAGCCGGCCTGAGGCGGCGGAGCCGATATTCGGTCGGTGATCGCCAAGGCGCGCAAAAGCCGCTATGGAACCAGCGGCGTCGATTGCTGTTATGTATGACCGCAGGGTCGCGCCGCGACGGCGGCGCGCCGGGGTGGAAAGTGAGGCTCGGCATGGCGGACGACAAATCGAAGATCAAGCAGGATCGCAAACTGGTTTCGAGCGAGGAAACCTATGAGGTTGCCGCTTTCGCCCGCAAATACGGCATCCCGCAGAGCGAGGCCCAGACCATCATCAAGCGCTACGGGCCCTCGAGGAAGAAGCTCGACAACCACATGGCCGCGCGCGGATAGCTCGGCGCGACCGGCGTTGGAAGCGTTGCCCGGGGGCATGACCCCGGGCGCATTTGCGGCACCGAATGGTTGGAGGCCACGACCATGCCCGACACCGCGCGCAGAACCGGCAGCTGCCTTTGCGGCGGCGTGCAGTTCACCGTCAGCGGTCCGCCCCTGCGGGTGGGTCTGTGCCACTGCAAGGATTGCCGCAAGACCAGCGGCTCCGCCTTTGCCGCCTTCGCCATCTGGCCGCGCCAGGCTTTCGAAACATCGGGCATCCTCGGCACCTATGCCGGCCGCGGCTTCTGCCCGACCTGCGGCAGCCGTGTCGCCTCGCTCAGCGACGACGAGGCCGAGGTGATGATCGGAAGCCTCGACGTTGCGCCGACCGATCTCATGCCGGAGTACGAATTGTGGATCGGCCGGCGGGAATCCTGGCTGCATGCCTTGCCGGGCACCGAGCAGTTCGAGCACGACCGGCTCGCCGCGCAGGCTTCCGGCCCGCCGCCGCCGAGGCCGCTGTCGGACGCAGTTCCCGGCGACTGAAAATTAGTCGAAAAGTTGAGCGGCCGCGACGGAACCCCGGAACGGCGGCCGGCGTTATCGGGCGCCTCAGTTTCAATGGAGATCGCCGTGAACGACAAGTTCTTTCCCCGTCCGGTCAGGCTGAAGGTCGGACCGGCCAGCGAGCGCGTGGTGCGCAGCGCCTGGGAAGGCCTGGAATGCCTGCGCGACTGGCCCGGCAACCATGGCCGGCGCTACCGCGCCGCATGGCGCAGTTGCCGCGATGCCCTCGATGGCTGGACCCCGGCCGAGAAGGCGATGCGGGCCATGATCGATGCCGGGCGCGAGGCGGAATTCCTGCCCGGCAACGGCAAATCCTGACAGCCTGCCGCCTCACGGGGCGGTCCGGAACCCGATAGCTGCATCGCGGCAGGCCGCCGGCTACTGTTTCGGCGGCTGCGGCGGCACCTCACCCGGTTTGATCACCGGCGTCTTGCCTTCGTTGGGCGCCGGCGCGGCCATGCCCTGGTCACCTGTCGGCGGCGGCTTCAGCACGCCGCCGCAATCGTTCAGCGTCTCGGTCAGCGTATTGTCGGTCGGCTGCTGGTTGCCGTCGGGCTTGGCCCGGCATTTTTCGCTGGGCGCCTGCTTGTCGGGGTTCTGCTGCTCGGCCTGCGCCAGCGCCGCGGCGGGCGCGGCGAGCATCAGGCTGACGGACATGATGGCGAGAAGTCTCATCTCGGCCTCCTTTGCGGTTTGGGCCGCCCTCACCGGCAGCCAATGGCTTGCCTTCGACAGGCTTGCCTCAATAGCCGCCGACGATCGGCAGGATTTCGCCGGTGATGTAGCTGGAGCATTGCGGCGAGGCCAGGAACACATAAGCCGGCGCGATTTCCTCCGGCTGGGCAGGCCGCTTCATCGGCGTCTTGGCGCCGAACTGCGACACGTCCTGCGCCTCCTTCTCCGACGGATTGAGCGGCGTCCACACCGGCCCTGGCGCCACTGCGTTGACGCGGATGCCCTTGCCGACGAGGTTGCCCGACAACGCCCGGGTGAAGGCATGGATGCCGCCCTTGGTCATGGAATAGTCGACCAGGTCCTTCGATCCCTCGATGCCGGTGACCGAACCGGTGTTGATGATGGCCGAACCCGGCTTCATATGCGCCACCGCCTCTTGCGCCATATGGAAGTAGCCGTAGAGGTTGGTCTTCAGCGTGGTGTCGAAATGCTCCTCGGTCAGGTCCGCGAAATCGGTGGAATGGATCTGGAAGGCGGCATTGTTGACCAGCACGTCGAGCCGCCCCAGTTCCTTCACGGCCCTCGCCACGGCCTTGGCGCAGAAGGCGCGGTTGCCGACATCGCCGCGCAAGGCGAGGCAGCGGCGGCCCTCCGCCTCGACCGCTTGCTTGGTCGCCTCCGCGTCGCGGTCCTCGCTGAGATAGACGATGGCGATGTCGGCACCTTCACGTGCGAACAGCACGGCCACCGCTCGGCCGATGCCGGAATCGCCGCCGGTGATCAACGCCGCCTTGCCCTCCAGCTTTCCCGAACCGCGCCAGAACGGCGCGTCGTAAAGCGGCGCCGGCTCGATCGCCCATTCCTCGCCGGGCTTGGCATGATGTTGGGCGGGAAAAGGCGGTGCGGGATATTTTCGCGCGCCGGCCTGCATGGCGCCGTCAGCCTTGGGTTTCGCCTTGGCGCGGTCCTTGGCGTCGACCTTGCGCTGGATGCTGCGCTGCTTGCTGGTTGCTTTCGAACTGTCGCTCCGGGTGCTGGTCGGCATGGTCGTCTCCTTTGCTCGCAGGGACAACGCATGTCGGCCGAAAAAGTTGGCGGCTTTCGCAGGCGCGCATTGCAACCGCTCGCATCCTGCCGCCGTTTCGCCTGCCGGAGGCAATCATGTTCGAAGGTTTTCAGACGCTCGAGGTCGACTGCGGCGATGCCCGCATCTTCGCCCGGCGCGCCGGCGACGGACCCGCCGTGCTTTTGCTGCACGGTTTTCCGCAGACACATCTGATGTGGCGCGACGTGGCGCCACGCCTGGCGGACCGGTTCACCGTCATATGCGCCGACCTGCGCGGCTACGGCGCCAGTTCATGCCCCGCGTCGAGCGCCGATCACGCCCCTTACGCCAAGCGCGCCATGGCCCGCGACATGGTGGCGCTGATGGCCGGGCTCGGCTTTTCCAACTTCATGGTCGCCGGCCATGATCGCGGCGGGCGTGTCGCCTACCGCCTCGCGCTCGACCATCCCGACCGCATAGAAAAGCTTGCCGTGCTCGACATCGTGCCCACCGCCGACGCCTGGGACCGGGCCGACGCCAGGCTGGCGCTCGGCTATTGGCCGTGGTCGTTGCTGGCGCAGCCGGAGCCGCTGCCGGAAAAGCTCATGGCGGGCGCGGCCGACGCGATCGTCGACAACGCCCTGGGCGGCTGGGGCTCGTCACCAAAGGCATTTCCCGCCGGCGTGCGCCAGGCCTATGTCGAGGCGCTGCGCGATCCCGCCCATGCCCATGCGATCTGCGAGGAGTACCGGGCGGCCGCGACGCTCGATCGCGAGCACGACCATGCGGACCGCGCCGCCGGCCGGCGCGTCGCCTGCGCGGTGCTGGCGCTGTGGAGCGGGCAAGGCGCGCTCGCCGAATGGTATGCCGGCGAAGGCGGACCGCTGGCCTTGTGGCGCGGCTGGGCCGGCGATCTGCGCGGCCATGCGGTCCAGGGCGGGCATTTCTTTCCCGAAGAAGCACCCGCGCAAACGGCCGCCGAATTGAGCGCTTTCTTCGCCGGCCCCGAGACTGCCGCCCGTCCGGCGAATGCCCGGAAAAGTACGTAGCGCTTTCCCTGGAGAATCGCGCCGGACCGAAGCTTGGAGCGGTTCAGCGGGAACCTTCGCAGCCGGCCAGGGCCAGGGGAATTGGAACCACATCCTGGCTGCGCAGTTGCATGGACATCGATGAAACCGGGAGCAGAACCATGCCACGTGGAGAAAAATCGAAATACACCGACAAGCAGGAGCGCAAGGCCGACCACATCGCCGAGGGCTACGAGCATCGCGGCGTGTCCGAGAAGGAGGCCGAGCGCCGCGCCTGGGCCACCGTCAACAAGGATGATGGCGGCGGCAAGAAGGAGGGCGGCTCCGGCCGCGGCAAGCACACCGGCCACCCGGCCGCGCACAAGGGCGGCGAAAAGGGCGGCAAGGCTTCCGCCTCGCGCTCGGCCGCGAGCCGGTCGGCATCGGCCAGGAAGGCAGCCGCGACCCGCAAGCGCAACCAAGCGCACGCCCATTGATAGGCCGCGCGACCGGAATGAGAAATCCTATGCGCCCTGCCTGCAATCGCCCGGTCTGCCCTTGACCAGGTCGTCGTCGCCCGGCGGATCATCGAAGTTGGGTTCGGCCGGATTATTGGACGGCAGTCTTTGCGGACAGTCCTCGTAGCCGTGGTCGCGGCCGCCGCAGAACGAACAGCACATGGCTTCGCGATCCCTGTTCCCGGGCGGCCATCGCGGGGTCTGGTAAGGCTTCCTGCCGAGCATGCCCAGCAATGCGCGAGGCGCGATTTGGTTGCGCGGCCGCCGTCCCTCGCAAGAGAAGACGCCGGCTGTTGCGCAACCGCCAGACAAAATGCGAATTTCCCCGGCATGCCGCACGAGGCGCAAACCGCCCGGCGTTGCAGATCATGCCTTGGAGAGACCGTCATGTCCGTTCGAATCCTGTTGCCGACCGTGGCCGCCATGCTTGCCGCCACCGGCTTGGCCGAAGCCCGGCCCGACAGCCGCGCCATGAGCTGCGCGCAGATCCGCGCCATGATCCAGAGCCACCGCGCCGTCGTGCTGACCACCGGCCCCAACACCTATGACCGCTATGTCAGGCAGTTCGGCAATGAATGCGATTGGCCCGAAGTGCCGATGTCGGCCTATATCCCGGCCCGCGACGGGCACTGTCCGGTCTACCGCTGCGAGGAGCCGGTCAACAATTTCCCGAATTGACAGGTCGGCCAGGCCGGCATGTTCCGAGATTGCGGCACCCCCTGCCTGAAACCATTCCGAGGCGCCCGCGTTGACGGCTGGGGTGGCCGCCACGGGAGATGCCCATGACCGTCAACTGCCGCGTATCCATCGACAACCGGCCTCAATCCATCGAGGCCGTGTTCCAGGCCGTGCCCCGGATCGGCGAGAGCGTTTCGCTGTCCGTCGACGGAAACGCGCAGGAGCTGCGCGTTTCGCGTGTCGTGCATGTGCCCGACGGTTCGCTCGAAGGGGCTGCGATCATCGTCGAGGTGACGCCTAACATCCTGTAGCTCGCCTGAATCCGCATAAACGCGGCGCGCTCCAGCCATGGCGGATCGGCAGCCGACCCCGCCGCCGCGCGGCGGCAGCCTTCAGATGCCGAAGCCGAGTGTCTGACCGGCGTCTTCCATGGGGTGCTGCGGCACGATGATCGATGCCAGCGGCGCGTTCAGCGTCCATCTGAGATAGCCGGACGAGCGCTCGACGGCGGCGGACCCGCCGAGCGACTGCGGCGCGACCCTTTGCAGGACTACCGTGCCGAACCCCTTGCGCGTTGTGTCGTCGCGCCTCTCGTCGCCGCTATAGGGGGGCGAGCGCTCCTCCCAGACGAGCTGGAATTCGCGTTCGGCCACAGCGGGATCGCCGATGCTCCAGGTCACCTCGATCCGGCCGGAATCGCTGGCGAGCGCTCCATATTTGGACGAATTAGTGCCAAGCTCGTGGAAAGCCATGCCGAGATTCTGCACCGCGTTCGACTGCAACGTCAGCAGCGGTCCCGAAAGCAGTATCTGCTCCTCGCGGCCGAACGGTTTGAGGTGTTCCTGGGCCAGGTCGAACAGGCTGGCTCCCGCCCAGTTCGAGGTGACCAGCAGATCGTGCGAGCGCGACAGCGCCATGATGCGGGCGCGGATCATCTCCTCGAATTCGCGCGGGTCCTGCGAGCGCTTGCTGGTTTCCCTGACCATCGACAGGATCACCGCGAACTGGTTCTTGACGCGATGGTTGACCTCCCGCATCAGCAACTTGATCCGACGCTCGTTCTCCCTGCTGGCTGTGATGTCGCGGGCGATCTTCGAGGCGCCGACGATCTCGCCGCTGGCATTCCTGATCGGCGACACCGTCAGCGATACGGCAATGAGAGTGCCGTCCTTGCGCTTTCGCGTCGTCTCATAGCTCGCCAGGCGCTCGCCGCGGCGGACCTTGGCGATGATCTCGGTCTCCTCGTTCTTGAGGTGGTCGGGGATGAGCATCAGGATCGACTGGCCCACCGCTTCCTGCGCGCTGTAGCCGAACATGCGTTCGGCCGCCTGATTCCAACTTTTGATGATGCTGTTCAGGTCCTTGCTGATGATGGCGTCGAAGGAAGAATCGACGATCGCCGCCAGCTGCGCATCCGCCGTTGCATCCTGTTTTTCATTGCTTGCGATGTCAGCCATTGCCCCGCCAGGTATCAGCCTATGGCCACTAGATAACGCGCGGGCCGCACAAGGCAATCACCTTGAAGCGGCCTGCCCGTTTCAACGGCATCGAAGGTGGGCGCGAAAGCGAACCAAAAAGGGTTTTCGGCAACCGGGACGGAGCGGACATTCGGATCGATGGACACCGGAAGCGCGGAACCCGTCCTTGCAAGCCGGCGTAGCTGAATGTCACCGCACCTTAATCAGAGTGACCATCGCCGACCTTGCCGTTCCCGTCTGCCGGGGACAGCAGTCCGAACTCCTGAGACTTGACGCCCTGCTCCGCGGCCAGGAATCCGTCCGAGGCGAGGCCGCGCCGCAAAAGCTCCCTGACCGCGGCCGAGCGGCTCGGCATGCGCTTGTCGAAGCGCCAGTTTTCCAGTGCCGTCAGTTCGTCGACGGTAAGCATGACCTGCAGTCGTTCAGGACGTTCCAAATCAGCCACGGTGCTTCCTCGCCCAGACCCGAAATGAGTGAATTAGTCTCTGTCTCAATCAACTAACAATTAGGGTAGCCCTCCTAATGGGTCAAGGTCAGCAGTTGGTCAGACGTTCATCCCGCTCATTATAGGGATAAAACGCCGGATGCACCTTTGTTTAACTCCTCTAACTTGCTGATTTCAATCGATATTTTTCAGATTCTGGTTGCCGAGAACCCGCGCACGGCGCATGCTGCGAAAGAGGGCAACCCAGTCCAGGAGGTTTCCATGCGGTACAATTACTCGACCCGCTTGCGCGACGACGTTCAATCCGAGGTCATGACGGCTTTCAGGACGGCCGGCATCGTCAACATCACCGCGGTGGCCGAACGGATCAGGCTTAGGAACCTCGACGAAAACGTTGCGCTGGAGGACGTCGAGCATTTGGTTCTGGCGGCGGCCCAACTGCTTGGCGCCGCCATCGAATTCGAGGGCCTGACCATGATCGACCGCCTGCCGGACGCTCACGTCAACGGCCGCTCCGGCGGCCGGGCCCTGTCCTGAATCATACCTTGAACGGACTCGGGCGACGCGCTGAAGTCACTTCGAGCGACCTGCATCAGGGGTTTAGGTGCGGGGCGTGCTCGCTGGAAGCGGGCGACCTGTGGAAATCGAGAACGCGCGTTATATGGTGTTTGAAATCCCTGAGGAGAACACGCCATGACGCTCGCCACACGCAAGCTCGGCAGCCAGGGGCTGCGGGTCTCGGCCGTCGGCCTCGGCTGCATGGGCATGAGCCAGTCCTACGGCCCTGCCGACGAAGCCGAATCCATCGCCACGCTGCACCGCGCCATCGAACTCGGCTGCACCTTCCTCGACACCGCCGAGGTGTATGGCCCTTATACCAACGAGGCGCTGCTCGGCCGCGCCTTGAAGGGCAAGCGCGATAAGGTCACCATCGCCACCAAATTCGGCTTCCGCATCGAAGATGGCCGGCAGGTCGGCACCGAACGCGACAGCCGGCCGCAAACGATCAGGGCGGCGGTTGAAGGGTCGTTGAAGCGGCTCGCCACCGACCATATCGACCTTCTCTACCAGCACCGTGTTGATCCGGCCGTGCCGGCCGAGGATGTCGCCGGCACGGTCGGCGAGTTGGTCAAACAAGGCAAGGTCCGCTTCTTCGGCCTGTCGGAGGCGGGAGCCGCCAACATCCAGCGGGCGCACGCCGTGTTTCCGGTCTCGGCGCTGCAGAGCGAGTACTCGCTGTGGGAGCGCAATCTGGAGCCGGAGATCATTCCCCTGCTGCGGCAAACCGGCATCGGCCTGGTGCCGTTCTCACCGCTCGGCCGCGGCTTCCTGACCGGCGGCGCCAAGCGCGCCGAGGACTATCCCGAAGGCGATTACCGCCGCGGCGACCCGCGTTACCAGGGCGCGAACTATGACGCCAACATCGAGGCCGCCGCGAAGGTCCGCGACATCGCCGTCGCCAAAGGCGTCAAGCCAGGGCAGATCGCGCTGGCCTGGCTCCTGGAGAAGGGCAACGTCTTCGGTGTCGACATCGTGCCGATCCCCGGCACCAAGCGGATCAAATATCTCGAAGAAAATGTCGCCGCCGCGTCGCTGAAACTTGACGCCGCCGAGATGGCCGCGCTCGACGACGCGCTGGCCCCGGGGAAGGTCTCCGGCCCGCGCTACGGCGACCGCACCATGGTGATGATCGACCGATAGGCGCCGGTTTCGGGCAGGTTCCGCCCTGCCAGCAGCGTCAAATTTCGGTTCGCACGTCGCCGGTGAATCGGGCCTATTCCACCGGCGCCGGCTTTTGGCGAGGATCGGGCCGCAACCGCTGGTGCAGTTCCCTGCCGGCGTGCAGGGTCCGGTCCGCCAGGGCGGCGAGTGTCCCGCGCAAGGTCCTTGTTCCCAGCACCGAATCCAGCGTCACGGACTGCGTCGCGAAGCGCCGCTTGAAATCCTCGCCGCCGCACAGGAAGTCGACCATCGTCAGCCCCCTGTCGATCGACCACTGGATGTAGTCCATCATCAGCACCATGCCGGGAGACGCCCGCTCGACATCCGGATCGTAGGTCGTGACGAAGGCCATCATCGTGTTGCGCTGGACGAAATTGATCGAGACCGCCACCACCATCCCGGCGCATTCCAGCACGAAGACGTGCAGGAGCCCTTCCCTGGCCAGCACGGCGACCAGCGCGGCCAGCGCCGGCGACCCCTCATCGAACAGGTTGGATTCGTGTCCGCGCGCGGCGAGCCATTTGCGCTTGAACTCGGCGAGCCTGTCGAGGACGGGCTGCATCGGCTCGTCAGGCGACATGAGGCGGAACCGCACTTCGCCGCCCTCCTCGAGGAATTTGCGGCCACGGCGATAATTCTGGCGCATCTTCTTCGTTTGTTCCCCGAACCAGTCCGCGCCCGTTCGCCATGGCCCGGCGACCCTGAAGCTGGTTTCGCTGCGGCGGTTCGGGCGAAGCGCCACCTTGGGTGCCGAAGCGGGAGCGAGCAGCGTGCGCATCGCGGCGTCTGGCAGCAGGCGGTTCAGATAGACCAGGTCGAAGCCGCCCGCGGCCGATATTTCCTGCCATAGCGCCATGACCGCCGCCGGATCGCAGTCCGGCGCGACCAGCACGTCGCCATAGTCGCTGTGGTCCTTGGCTGCCCATTCCAGGACGTTGACGCCCTTGCGCCGCAGCGTCGCCAGCGGGATGACCGCGTCGAGGCGGTCACCGTTCCAGACGAGGCCGATCCTGAGACCGCGCAGCGCCCGGTCCGGGGCCGTCTGCCACCACGCCGTGACCCAGGCGTGGCTTTGAAAGATCAGCCCCTCCGCCCGGCGCCACAGCTCCGTCCAGGCCAGCCCGACCGACGCAAGGCGCTCTTCGGAGGTGACGATCTCCAGCGCGCCCGCCTTCGAGCCCGCGATCGTGGCGTGAGCGTTCATGGCTGCGGGCTCCGTGTCGCCTCGGACGAGGCGCGGCGGCGGAACCGCCGCGCGATGTGCCCCCACATCTTCTTGAGCGGCAGCACGTAAAGCCCGGACAGGGATTGATAGTCGCGCGCACCGCGCTCCATCAATCCGAACCTGAAATCCTCATCGGGCTTCGGCACGCACAATGTTCCGAACAACCGGTCCCAGAACGAGAACAGCAGGCCGAAATTCTTGTCGTAATGCCTGGGATCGACGCTGTGGTGCAATTGGTGCCAATGCGGGCACAAGACGATGTTGTTGAGCGGCCCGAACGAAATCTTGAAGTGGGTATGCCTGACGAAATCCATCATCAGGATATTGCGCATGACGTAGACGTTGACGCCAAAGATCGTCACTTCGACGAGGTTGAGCGACAAGAGGGTCCAGATGCCGAAGCAGATCCCGGGTATGACGCCGTCCCAGGCGCGGTTCATGAGTTCGTCGAGGGGATGAACCCTGTCCTTGGTGATCCCGACCATCACCTCCGCCGAGTGATGCACCTTGTGCAGTTCCCACAGGAACGGGAAGCGGTGCTGGGCCACATGGTAGAGGTAATAGGATATGTCGTAGGCGATCAGCATCGTCACCGTGAAGATGACGATCGTCACCGCTCCCGGCGGTCCCGGCAACAGCGGCGGCTCGATTTGGAGGAGTGCCGCCAGTGTCCGATTCGTCGCGTAGCCGACGCCGACGACGAAGGTCACGCCCGCGGGCAGCATGAGGAAGGGCATAATCGCCTTGCGGGTGATCCAGAAAAGCAGGTCCGCCCGCGCCGAGGGATGCGTGACGATCTCGTTGGGAAAGACGAAATCGAAGAATTCCCTGAAGCTCTTGCGCTCCGCGGTCCGCCAATAGGCGATCAGAGCGCTGCCCAGCGCGGTCAGCAGCAGAAGGCCGGCCGCAAGCAGGCTGGAACCGGACAACTTGTCCAGTATCCTTTCGATGATGCCGGCAATCGACATGGGCCCACTCATTTATGCAACCGAAGCTTGACTTGTAGGATGCGATTTACCTGACTGGCCGGCAAGCCGGCACGCCGTCAGGCTCTCGATCATTTCGCCTTCACCCTAGTCGAGAATTCATAGCGAAAGCTTAAGCTGATTAAAAACAATGAATCCGCTAAAAAGCCCGCTATATATTGCCGAATTCTGAATAAAACTCCTAAAATTGACAGCAAACGACCGGCAGCGCGCCTGGCGTAGAGATCGCAACTTCGGGGAATCGCGGGGTGATCGTGGCGGCCCCGAGCTCGCGGGCCCGCGGCCAGGCTGCCAAACCCTCCCAGGCTTATTTCCCGGCGCCCGGCTGCTTGTTGAAGATCGTGAGCAGGTCCATCGGCAGCGGAAACACCACCGTCGACGAGCGCTCGCCGGCAATGTCGTGCAGCGCCTCGAAATAACGCAGTTGCATGGCCTGCGGCTCCTGCGCCAGCATCTTGCCCGCTTCGACCAGCTTTGCCGCCGCCTGCTGCTCGCCATCGGCATTGATCACCTTCGCGCGCCGCAGCCTTTCAGCCTCGGCCTGCTTGGCGATGGCGCGGACCATGTTCTCGTTGAGGTCGACATGCTTGATCTCGACATTGGACACCTTGATGCCCCATGCGTCGGTTCGCTGGTCCAGGATCTCCTGGATGTCGCTGTTCAACTTGTCGCGCTCGGCCAGCATCTCGTCGAGTTCGTGCTTGCCGAGAACCGAGCGCAACGTGGTCTGCGCCAGCTGGTTTGTCGCGGCCATGAAGTCCTCGACCTGGATAACGGCCCGTTCGGCGTCGACGATGCGGAAATACAGCACCGCGTTCACCTTCACCGAGACGTTGTCGCGCGAGATCACGTCCTGCGGCGGCACGTCCTGGACCACCACGCGCAGGTCGACCCGCACCATCTGCTGGACGAAGGGGACGAGGAGGATGAGGCCGGGGCCCTTCACCCCGGTGAAGCGGCCCAGCGTGAAGACCACCCCGCGCTCATATTCCCGCAGGATGCGAATGGCGGAGGACAGGAAGATCAGCACGATGAGGGCGAGTACCAGATAGGCGACGTAACCGATGATCATTGCCTTGCTCCATTGTTCCTGCGCCGGACCGTCAGCACGAGGTCCCTGACATCGGCCACCTCGACGCTGTCGCCGGGGGCGAGCGGTTCATCGGCCTTCGCCCGCCAGCGCTCGCCCTGCGCGAGCACATGGCCCTCGCCGCCCGACCAGTCGAGAATCCTGGCCGGCTGTCCGTGCATGGCCTGCGCGCCGACACGCGGCAGGCTCCTGCGCGCCGTCCACAGATAGCTGCCGGCCAGCAGCGCCAGGCCAAGCGTCAGCGCCGCGGCGGCGCCGATGAGCGCCCACGACATCTCGAAGCCGGGACCCTCGACCTTGAGCAGCATGGCGGCGCCGAGCAGGAAGGCGGCCACGCCACCAAGCCCGAGCACCACGGTCGGGTTGAAGGCCTCGATGACGAGGAAGGCGATGCCGAGCAGCATCAGGGCGAGGCCGGCATAGCTGATCGGCAGCAAATTGAGGGCATAGAGCCCCAGCAGCAGGCAGATGGTCCCGATCACGCCGGGCGCCACCGCGCCTGGGCTGGTGAACTCGAAGACCAGGCCGTAGACGCCGGCCAGCATCAGGACGACGGCGATATTGGGGTCGGTGATGACGGCGAGAAGCTGGATCAGCCAGCCGGGATCGAGCGTCTCGACCGCCAGGCCCTTGGTCGCCAGCACCTGTTGCTTGCCGGCCACCTCGACCGCGCGGCCGTCGGCAAGCTGGAGCAGTTCGGCCGTGTCGCGGGCGACGAGGTCGACTACATGTGCCTGAAGTGCCGCGTTGGCGGAAAGGCTGGCCGCCTCGCGCACGGCCTTTTCGCCCCAGTCCGCATTGCGGCCGCGCAGTTCGGCGAGCGAACGGATCAAGGCGACCGCGTCGTTCGTAACCTTGGTCATCATCGCGTCGCCGGCCGGAGGCCCGGTGGCATTCTTCTGGTCGCTCTTCTGATCTCCCTTTTCCTTCTGGTCGCCACCGGGAAGGGACGGCAGCCCGCCAAGCTCGACCGGCGTGGCGGCACCCAGATTGGTGCCGGGCGCCATCGCCGCGACATGGGTGGCATAAAGGATATAGGTTCCGGCGCTTGCCGCATGCGCGCCGGCGGGCGCGACATAGCCGATGACGGGGACCGGCGAGGCAAGGATATCGGCGATCATCTCGCGCATCGAGGTGACCAGCCCGCCCGGTGTATCGATCTCGAGGACAACGGCTTCGGCGTGCCGCTCGGCGGCTTTCGCCAGCGCTTCGTTGAGCTGCCTGGCGCTCGCCGGGCCGATGGCGCCGTCGATCACGATGCGCAACGCGACCTTCTCCGTCGCCTCGGCGGTCACGGAAGGCTGACTGGCGGCCGCGGCGGCCATGAAGGCCGCTGCCAGAACCACCATCCGCGCGAGGGTCACGCTCAAAACTCCCTAGACTATGCAGGATATGGCGTTCGATTCGCCGAAATCCATGGCTTGGCCTCACGTTGCAAGCCAGCGGTCCGGCTCTTCGCAGCCGGACGGCAAACGCAATGGGGCCGACGTTCAAAGCCGGAGGGGCCTCGCTTGCGCGCCGGCCCCATCCTTGGTCAGCGGTCACGCATGTGCGTGCGGGTGACGGACGTCCCAGACGGCCCAACCCGATACGGCAACCACCAGCACGCCGAGAATGACATGGGTGGCCATCGCATGCGTGTTCGCCATGAAGCCGAGCAGCCAGGGCGACACGATCAGCCAGAGCCCGAGAACGACACCTACCCATTCCTCCCACTCGGCGAAGGCGGCAAGCGCCGCCACGGCCACCGCGCCCAGCACGACGCCGATAATCCAGGCGTTCCATGCGGGAGCGGTTTCAGCAGCGAAGCCGATTATCCAGGGTGAGATGAACAGGCAGACGGCAAGGACCAGATTGAGCCAGTCCTGGCCTTTCTTTCCTTCCATGAGTGTATTTGCCATGACAACCTCCATAGATGAAGCTTGGCCAAAGCGTTGTATTCGCGTGCAACGCACGCTTGATGGTTGATGTAACTATGCCTCACATGGCCTTCAAGGCCCGCCCCGCGGCGGGCCGCCTTGGCGTGGATCGAGCTCCCTCCGCCCGATCGGGATCAAGCCGGGACCGGCCGCATCAAGCAAAACCGCCCGCCTCTTGTCGGCGCATTCTAAAACGTGATCTTCACCGAGGCGGCACTGCGGTTGGCCGCCCCGTGATGAACCGCTTCGATGTTGTTGCCGTCGGGGTCGAGAAGGAAAGCGGCGTAGTAGCCGGGGTGGTACGGGCGTTCGCCCGGCCCGCCATTGTCCCTGCCGCCGCCGTCCAGCCCGGCCCTATAGAACGCATCGACCATGGCGCGGTCCTTCGCCTGGAATGCCAGATGATGGCGACCGGTCAACTCTCCCCGAGCCGCGCGGCTGTCGGCGGTGGAAATGAAAAGCTCGTCGGCCCAGAAATAATCGGCAGCGCTGCCGCCGATCGGAATGTCGAGCACCCGAAACACTGCTTCGTAGAAGCGGCGGCTGGCGGCGATGTCCCTGACCACCAGCTGGATATGATCGATCAGCCGGCCGCGATGCAGTTCTTCCATGCAAGCTCTCCTCTCGCCAAGGGCTCGAATTTAACTAGCTTCGCGTGATCCGCCGTCAATGCCGCGCCGAACGTCAGGAGTTTCGCGCGGCATGCCGCGCCAGTGCGTGCTCGATCAGCACGTCGATGACCCGGCTGTAGCCGATGCCGATCGCCGCCAGCGCCTTGGCATACATCGAGATGTCGGTGAAGCCAGGCAACGTGTTGACCTCGTTGACCAGCAGCGAGCCGTCAGCGCGCAGGAAGAAGTCGACGCGGGCCATTGCCTCGCAGCCGAGTGCCTGGAAAGCTTGTCGCGCCATCTCCCTTGCCTTGTCGGCGACCGCGGCCGGGACATCGGCGGGCACGTTCACCACGGCGCCGTCGGCATCGAGATATTTGGCCTCATAGGTGTAGAAGCCGTGCTTGCCGGCCGGGATGATCTCGCCGGGCAGCGATACGGTCAGCGTTCCGTCGGCCCCCTCCAGCACCGAGCATTCGATCTCGCGGCCGTCGACGAACTCTTCGATCAGGACCTTGCCGTCATAGCGGAAAGCCGTCTCGACGGCCCGTTCGAAGCCGTCCCGGTCGTTCACCTTGCTGACGCCGAAGGACGAGCCCTGGCGCGCCGGCTTGGCGAAGAAAGGCAGGCCGAGCGCGCCGGCGATCTCCTGGAACGGCCCGACATCGTTTCGATGCACGGTGACGGAACGAGCAACAGGCAGCCCGGCCTCGCGCAGCAGCCGCTTGGCGACATCCTTGTCCATGGCGGCGGCCGAGGCGAGAATGCCGCAGCCGACATAGGCGACGTCGGCGACCTCGGCATAGCCTTGCACCGAGCCGTCCTCGCCGAAGGGGCCGTGCAGCACGGGAAAGACGACGTCGACCGGCGCCAGGTCGCGCTGTGCTCCGCCTCCCGGTGCGGCCACCAGACGGCCTCCGCCGCCAGGCAGCAGCGCGACCTCCACCCCGTCCTCCGACGCCGGCGCCCCTGCCCCGTCGCCACCGGGTTCGGATTGCAGCAGCCATCGACCGTCCCTGGAAATGGCGATCGGCACGACCTCGTAACGCGTCCGGTCGATGGCCTTCAGCACGTTGGCGGCCGAAAGGCGCGACACGTCGTGCTCGGCCGAACGCCCGCCATAGAGGACGGCGACCCTAATCTTGTTGTTCATCGAGAAGCCTTGTCGTTCATCGAAGTTCCCCGGGATCAAATGGCGACGGCAATGCCGCGATTGGCAAAGAAGCGGTCGAAATCGGCCGGCGCCAAAACTGCGTTTGCCTGTGTGGCGCGGGTATGGCCGGACGGGTTGTGAAAGCGAAAACCTTCATCCGATGCCGACATGACCAGCACCAGATGGCCGCCCTTGGATGGCGGCTCGCGCTCGGGCCAGCGGATCGAGCTGCTGACCGAAGCGATGAAGAAGCGCGACTGCCTGAGGACCGCAGCAATGTCCGATGTCGCGACACTGGTCATCACCTGCGCTTCCAGGCCGAATTCCGCCTTCACGAAGCTGACGAAGGGGGCATAGATCAGGCCCTTGATCGATCCTTCGGTGACGACATAGCCGCCATATCCGGTGCAGCGCCTGGCCAGTTTCGATCGTCGGCACGATCTGGCCGCGCATTGCCAGGATCATCTTGAGGCATGCCATGCCGCATATGTTGGCGGCCCAGAGCGCGTATTCGTCGAGCGTGCGCGCGCCCGATCCCTGCCATAGCGGATCGCGCCGCAAAGCGGTGTCGGCGCCATCGGCGAGTACGGCCGAAGTCATGTCGGGTGTTTCCCACTGGCTGAAAAACGGCACGGTCTCGGGCAGTGGTTTCATCGATTCCCTCGAACAGGCTTTTCAATCTCGTATACAGGATACGAAAGCGAAGAACAGCAATTCAAACCGCTCCCGCCCGATCAGGCGATGGTCCGCTCGTTTTCGCCCGCCGCGCGAACCTTGCCTATGCCTCCCGATTGGCGCACTCTGAGCCGGATTAAGCCGGTTGTCGCCTTGACGAGGGCCGATAGCGGGGTGTGTTCGCCCGCAATCTCCCCTAGCCCATCCTGTTTAGGACCATGCAATGACCCGCGACCAGATGCTCGCTCACCTCCGCGCCGCCGACGCCGTCGCTCGCGAGGCGGCCGCGCACGGCCATCATCCGTTCGGTTGCGTGCTGGTCGGGCCGGACGATCGCGTGCTGATGCGCCAGGGAAATCTCGACACGGTGCGCCATGCCGAGACCGAGCTCGCCCGGCGCGCAGCGGCTGCCTACGAGCCGGATTTCCTCTGGTCCTGCACGCTGGTCTCGACCGGCGAACCCTGTGCGATGTGCGCCGGAACGCTCTACTGGGCCAATATCGGCCGCCTGGTCTACGGCTTCGAGGAGACGAAGCTCCTGGCACTCACCGGCGATCACGCCGAGAATCCGACGATGAGCCTGCCCTCGCGCACAGTCCTCGCCTCGGGCCAGAAGAAGATCGAGGTCTTTGGCCCCTTCCCCGAGATCGAGGACGAGCTGATCGCCCCGCACCGTGATTTCTGGACGCGCTGACGCGCCGGCCGAAGCCGCGCGCGAAGCGCCAGATGGCCACCGGAACGGAATTCAAACGATCTCTTGGAACGTGTTTGCCAACAGCGTCGTCGATACGCTGGTGGGTCACGGCGATTGCCTGAACCGGTCTTGCCTACCGCCCATAGGTGTACGTCACGCTGGTCTCGCCGAGCGCCTGGCTCTTCGCGGCCACTGCCACCATCTCAGGAGAAGGATTTTCCGGCGCGCGCAGCTTCGGCGCGCCGAGCGCATAGAGCGTGAAGACATAGTGATGCGTTCCGCTGCCGGGCGGCGGGCATGGCCCGAAATAGCCTGCGCGGCCGATGCCGCCCTTGCCGAGCACAGTACCCTTGGGCAAGCCTTTGCCGCGCTTCGAGCCCGCCCCTTCGGCCAAGCCCTTCGCGCTTGCCGGGATGTTCCAGGCCAGCCAGTGCCAGAAACCCTTGCCGCCGCCGGCGTCGGGGTCGAACATGGTGAGCGCGTAGCTCTTGGTGCCGACCGGCGGGTCCTTCCATCTCAAGGCGATCGACACGCTTTGCCCGCTGCAGCCGCCGGCCTTGTCGCCGAGATATTTTTCGGCCCATTTGCCGTTGGAAACCGACGGGCTTGAAATCTCGAAAGCCGCCGCCTGATTGGCGAGGCCGAACAGCACCAGCACGGCGAAACCGAGGCGCGAGCTCATGGCTTCCTCCACTTCCAGCCAAGATGCCGACGAGTTTAGCCGAAAAGCGGCCCGAAATTGGGCAATGGTGCGAACTGTTGGTGGATTCGCTGGAATGCGCTGCCGGGCACGAAGGGGACGGAGGCTTCCTTTACCGAGCGCGCCAGGAGAGATTCGTGTTTCAAAGCTGGGCTTCGATGGCGGCCTTGTCGATGATGGACCACACGACCCGGATCTTCGGGCCGTGAAATTCATAGAAGACGTTCTCGGCGAAGGACACTTTCCTGCCGTCTACCGTAAGCCCGAGGAAATTTCCCCTGGGCGTGCAGTCGAACATCAGCCGGCTCGCGACATGAGGCGGATCGCAGACCAGCAGCCGGATGTCGAAACGAAGGTCCGGAATGTCGTCGAAATCCTTCTCCAGCATCGCGCGGTAGCCGGAGAGACCGATCCGCTTGCCATTGTGGGACACGTCGTCGTCGACGAACTGCCCGAGGTTCGGCCAGTCCTGCCGGTTGAGGCAGGCAATGTAGTCGCGGTAGATACCGGAAAGGTCGGTCATGGCGCATGAACCCGCGTTCGTGGACACAAGGCCATTTTGCACCCGCGACACGTCAGGACAACCCGGGTTTGATCGCCGCTAAGGCGATGCACCGTCGTCTGGCCGGCGCCTTAAGCCTTGAGCAGCGCCGCCAGCCGCGGGATCCCCTCGCTCACCGCGCGCCGGTCGGCGAGCGTGAAGGACAGCCGCAGCGTGTTGCGCCCGTTGCCATCGGCGAAGAAGGCGCTGCCGGGCACGAAGGCGACACGCGCTTCCTTCACCGAGCGCGCCAGGAGCGCGGTGGCGTCAGCGCCTTCGGGCAGCGTCACCCAGACGAACATGCCGCCTTCCGGGCGGCTCCAGGTCACGCCTTCCGGCATGTTGGCCTCGAGTGCGCCAAGCAGGCCGTCGCGGCGCTCGCGATAGGCTCCGATCAGTTTTTCGACCTGGGCCTCGAACACCGCTTCGGCCGCCCGGTGCATCACGATCTGGTTGATCGACGGGCTGTGCAGGTCGGAAGCCTGCTTCATCAGCACCAGCTTTTCCACGACATGACGCGGCGCGCAGACCCAGCCGACGCGCATGCCCGGCGACAGGATCTTCGAGAACGAGCCGCAATAGAGCGTGCGCGCCTTGTCGATGCCGCCGGAGCGCGCGCAGTCGAGCGCCAGGATCGGCGGCACGCCTTCGCCATCATAGCGCAGCGCCCGGTAGGCGGCGTCCTCGACGATTGCGATGTCGAGCTCGCCGGCAAGATCGAGCACCTCCTCGCGCTGCTGCCTGTCCAGCGTGTTGCCGGTCGGATTGGCGAAATCCGGCACCAGATAGGCGAACTTGACCCGGCCGCCATTCGCCGCTGCCGCCGCGCGATAGGCATCCGGCGTCATGTTGCCGCCTTCCGGCCGCAGCCGGTCGTAGCGCGGTTCATAGGCGTTGAAGGCCTGCAGCGCGCCGAGATAGGTCGGCCACGTCACCAGTGCGGTGTCGCCGGGCGACAGCAGAAGCTTGCCGACATAATCGAGCGCCTGCTGCGAGCCCGAAGTGATGAAGATGTTGGCTTCCTCGCAGGCGACGCCGAGCTTGCCCATCTGCCCGGCAATCCACCGCCGCAGCGGCAGATAGCCTTCCGAGACCTGGTACTGAAGCGCGGCCCCCGCCTCGCCGCCGCAGAGCACGTCGGCATAGGCATCGCGGATCGCCTCGGCCGGAAACAGCGCCGGATCGGGAATGCCGCCGGCGAAGGAGATGATGTCCGGCTGGTCGAGCAGCTTCAGGAGCTCGCGGATTTCCGAGGCCTTCATGCGCGACGAGCGCGACGCCAACAGGTTCATAAGGGTCAAGCACGCCTCCCCGGACGCATCGAATATAGGTCAACTTAGCTGACCTATATCTGGTCTCGCCGCAAATTGAATAGGGCCTGCAGGCCTTCCCGCATGCGCCAGCCGCCCGCCTCAGCGGAAAGCGACGGCCCCGCCTGCGCTACAAGGTCTTCTTGTAGCCGAGATGGCTGCCGGTGAAGCCGAGGCTTTCATAGAAGCGGTGCGCGTCCGCTCTGGTCCTGTCGGTGGTGAGTTGGACGAGGCCGCAACCGCGCGCCCGGCATTGATCAACAGCCCATTCGATCATCAGCCTGCCTATGCCTTCGGAACGGCGGTGCCCGGCGACCCGCACTGCCTCGATCTGACTGCGCCAGGCGCCCTTGCGCGACAGCCCGGCAAGAAAGCTGATCTGCAAGGTGCCGACCACGTCGGCGCCATCGACCGCCACCGCCAGCAACTGGTTGGGGTCGGCATCGATGGCGTTGAAGGCATCGACATAGCCCTGCGCCAGCGGCAGCGAGGCATCCTCTCTGGCCGCGCCAAGCGGATCGTCCGCCAGCATGGCGACGAGGGCAGGCAGGTCGGAGGCCAGGGCCTTGCGGAAGGTGATCATGAGCACGACTTACGGCGACACGCCGGCGCCGGCAAGGCCGTTGGTTTGGAAGCCTCACCCTCTCTTCGTCATCCAAGGGCGAAGCAGGAGCGCAGCTCCGTCGCGCAGACCCTAGGATGACGAACCGAGGGAACTTCTCCAACCCCATCCCCATCCTGGCCTTGCGGCACTGCGCCAGCACCCGGCGATTGGCCCTCCAAAGGTATTTGCAGCACCCGCCGGCAGCATATAGGAAAAGCCACAAGGTGGCATTGGCGTCGGCGCCGGTCCTGGTTTCGCGGAGAGCGGTGTTGAGAGCGTGTGTTCGTCTGTGCCTTTCGCTGGTCGCGGTGCTCGCCTTGCCGCTTGCCGCCCATGCCCAATGGAAGCCGGTCGACACGATCGAGCCCTACGCTATCTCGGGCCGGACCGGACAGGAGCTCTACCGGTCGATCGGCGAGAACGGACCGCTGATCCGCGGCGCCAAAACGCGCACCATCGCCTACACCAATTTCAAGCTGACCTGGACCAGGGACTACCAGAACAAAGGCGGCGATTGCGTGCTGGCATCGGCCAGGCCGAAGCTGATCATCACCTATGCCTTGCCGAAGCCGTCAGGCTCCCTGCCGCCGGCCGTGCAGAAGAGCTGGGACCGCTTCATCGCCGGCGTCACCGCCCATGAGAAGGTGCATGGCGCCGATATCATTGCCATGGTGCGCAAGATCGAGGCGGCGACCGTCGGCCTCAGCGTTGCCGACGATCCCAGATGCGCCAAGATCCGAAGCGAGATGACCAGGCGCCTCTCCGAACTGTCGCAGGCGCAGCGACAGGCAAGCCGCGATTTCGACCGCGTCGAATTCGGCAATGGCGGCAATTTGCAAAAACTGGTTTTTGACCTCGTGACCGGTCCCTGAGAGGGAAGGCGCGACCCTCACCGCGTCTGCGCGCTCGCCGCGAGCTCCGCCCGCTTCTCGTCCGACACCACGGCCAGATCCAGCACCTTCTGCAGTTCGGCGGCGTGGCGGAAGGATGGTTCGGCCTGCACGCCGGTCCGCACCGCGTCGGCGAAACGCTGGTAGTTGGTGGCCACCGTGCCGGAGTCGAGCTCTTCCCATATCCCGTCATCGACATTTTGGCCGAGGCAGGCCTTGAGCGACGAGCCGTCGAGATTGTGCACCACTTCGAGACCGCCTCTGTCGCCATAGATGCGCAGGCGCAATTCGTTGAGATGGCCGGTCGCCCAGCGGCTGGCATGCACCACGCCGAAGGCGCCGTTGGAGAAATCCACCGTCATGGCGAAGCTGTCATTGGCGTCGAGCCCATAGTCGCCGATGCGGTTGCCGGGCGCCTTGTCGAAGGAACGCAGCCGGCAGAACACATGGTCGATGCCGAGGGCCGCGCCATAGCTGGCGAAATCGAGGATGTGGATGCCGACATCGCCAAGCACGCCGTTGGAGCCGTGGCCGCGCGACAGGCGCCACAGCCATTTCGGGTCGCTGCGCCAGTCGCCCCAGAATTTCGACACCAGCCAACTCTGCAGATAGGACGCCTCGACATGCCGGACCGTGCCGATCTCGCCGGCCTGCACCATCCGGCGGGCTTTCTGCAGCGCCGCGACATTGCGGTAGGTGAGGTTCACCATGTTGACGATGCCGGCCTTCTCGGCGGCCTCGGCCATCTCGATCGCCTTGCCGGCATTCTCGGCCAGCGGCTTCTCGCACAACACCGGCTTGCCGGCGGCGATCAGCTTCATGGTGGTCGGGTGGTGGATGCGGTCCGGCGTGACATTGGCCACGGCGTCGAAAGCGCCCCATTGCAGCGCCTCCTCCAGCGCGGTGAAGCGGTTGGGGATGTTGAAACCGTCGGCGAATTCGCCGACGCGCGCCGGATCGAGGTCGACGGCCCCGACAATGTCGACGCCATCCATGGCGCTGAATTGGCGTGCATGTTCCTGCGCCATCCAGCCGGTGCCAAGTATCAGAAGCCGCATTTTTCCTCCTTGGTGCGAGATGTCGTCGCGCCAGGCGGGATGCCGGATCCCCTCCGCGGCGCGTGTCGGGCAGGCCTCCCCTCCGGCCCGCGCCTCAAATAGCGCGAATAATCCCGCCGTCGACGCGGATGTTCTGGCCGGTGATGTAGCCGGCGCCGTCCGAAGCCAGGAAAGCGATGGTCGCAGCGATCTCCTCCGACGTGCCGTAGCGCTGCATCGGCACCGAGTCGCGGCGTTCTTCCGTCGCCGGCAGGCTGTCGATCCAGCCGGGCAGCACGTTGTTCATGCGCACATTGTCCGCTGCATAAGTGTTGGCGAAGATCTTGGTGTAGGCGGCGAGGCCGGCGCGGAACACCGCTGAAGTCGGGAACATCGGGCTCGGCTCCACCACCCAGGCGGTCGAGATGTTGATGATGGCGCCGGCCTTCTGCTTGACCATCTGCGGCGCCACGATGCGCACCGGCCGGATGACGTTGAGCAGGTAGACGTCCATGCCGGCGTGCCACTGTTCGTCCGTGATCTCCAGGATTGGCGCGCGCGGCCCGTGGCCGCCGCTGTTGACCAGGACGTCGATGCGGCCATAGCGCTCCAGCGTCAGGTCCGCGAGGCGCCGCAGATCCTCGTTCGACTGGTTGGAGCCGGTGACGCCGATGCCGCCCAGTTCCTTGGCCAGCGCCTCGCCCTTGCCGGACGAAGACAGGATGGCGACCTTGAACCCGTCCGCCGCCAGCCGCTTCGCCGCCGCAGCCCCCATGCCGCTGCCGCCGGCCACGATGACAGCCACTTTTTCTGAACTCATTGGGTTTTCCTCTCAAGGGTTGGCGGGAGTTGCGGTTCAGCGGTCATATAGCCGGTTTCGTCGGCCGCTTCGAACCAGAAAGGCTGAACCGACCTGCAGAAAATGCGAACATGTCGCTCGACTTCAAGGAGCGACGGGCAACAAAGCATCCGGCTTCACATTGGCGATCGAGGCGTAGGTGTGCGTTTCCCGAACGCCGGGCAGCGGCAGGATGACACGCTGCAGAAAATCCTGGAACATCGCCATGTCGGCGATCCGTGCCTTGACCAGATAGTCGAAGCCACCAACCACCATGTGGCACTCGATGATCTCGGGCGCCCGCAACACCGCTTCGGCAAAGCGGTCGAAGACATGCGGCGCCGTGTGGTCGAGCCGCACCTCGATGAAGACGAGCTGTGCCTGCCCGATCCTGGCCGGATCGAGAACGGCTCGCACCGCGCGGATGAACCCTTCGGCGAACAGCCGCTTGACGCGCTGCGCCGCTCCCGTCGGCGACAGGCCGACGCGGCGGGCCAGATCGAGCGTCGTGCGGCGGCCATCCTCCTGCAACAAGCGCAGCAGCGAGCGGTCGATGCGGTCGAGGTCGTCCATGTCAGATTCACACCTTTGAACGAAAGAAAACGTGATAATCACGCCGAAATAGCCAAAACAGCATATTTCATCACGCCCATGGATCGCAATACCGTTGCGGTGCACTCCCGCCACCAACGAAAGCGTATCCCATGACGACAGCCCTATCGATCTCCCGCAGCGCCCAGGCCAAGGGCGACACGCCGGTGCTCATCCTGAGCGAGGCCGAGGTGAAGACATGCCTCGATCTTCGCCAGCTTCTCGACGCGCTGGCCGGCGGCTTCAAGGCGCTGTCCGGCGGCAAAGTCGTCAATCCGGCCCGGCCGCAGCTCGACATTCCGCAGGCAGGCTATTCGCTGGCGATGCCCGCCTGGATGGCGGGCATGCATCTGACGGTGAAGATCGTCAACGTGTTCGAGGGCAATATCGCCGGCGGCATCCCAAGTCACCTCGCCACCATCCATCTGTTCGACCCTGCCACGGGCATGCCGGTCTGTGTCATGGACGGCACCTACATCACCGCCGTGCGCACTTCCGGCTCGGCCGTGCTTTCGGTGCGCGAACTCGCCCGCCCCGACGCAAGGATCGCGACAGTGGTCGGCGCCGGCGTGCAGGCCGGCCAGCACCTCAATCTCCTGCCGCTGGTGCGCGACTTCGCCGAGATCCGCGTGGTCTCGAAGGAATTCGCCGATGCGCAAGCGCTTGCCGCCCACTATCCCGGCGTCGTCGCCGTCAGCGATCTCGAGGCCGCGATACGCTCCTCGGATGTCGTGTGCCTGGCCACGCACTCCTACGAGCCGGTGATCTCGGCCGACTGGGTGCGGCCCGGCACCCATGTCTCGTCGGTCGGCGTCGCCCCGCCCGGCGGCGAGCTGCCCGTCGACCTCATCGGCAAGGCCAGCCTCTTTGTCGAGACAAGCGAGGCCTTTGCCCCAAGCCCGGTCGGCTCCTGCGAACTCAATGGGCTCGATCCGCAAACCGGAACCGAACTCGGCGAGATGCTGCTCGGGCTCAGGCCAGGGCGGGTCGATGCCGGGCAGATCACCGTCTACAAGGCAATGGGCGTCGCCATGGAAGACATGGTGGCGGCCGACCTCGCCTATCGCGAAGCGGTGCGGCGGGGATTGGGGCGAACCGTTTCGCTATAGCGGTCCGCAGCCAAGGAGGGAGAAGGTCGTGCAGCTTCGCCCGAAGCCTGTCGCCGCTACCCCTCCACCGTCTCCAGCACGCTCAGCAGCGTGCCTTCCATGTCGGGCTCGTCGCCGGAGCAGACGCACAGCATCTCGGCGTCGCCCTCACCCACCGAGAGATAGGCGTGGCCCATGGTGGAATCGATATAGACGCTCTCGCCCTCCTTCAGCCGCACCGGCGCGTACTGGTCGGTGTGCAACTCGATCTCGCCCTTGAGCACGATCAGGAATTCCTCGCCGGCATGTTTCGTCAACGGGCCGAACTCCTCGGGGGTGCGGGCGCGCGCATAGGCGTGGATCGGCACCATGCGCTTGCGCACAAGGTCGGTGGCCAGATAGCGGTAGTCGTAGTTGCGGGTCAGCTGGCGCAGTGTGTTGGACGGTGACGTCACCGAGCGGCGGGTGCGCGCCGCCGGCTGCTTGCGGTCGCCGCTGAGCAGCTCCGTCACATGGATGCCGAGCCCTTCGCAGATCTGCAGCAGCTTGTCGTAACTTAGCGACATCTGGTCGTTCTCGACCTTGGACAGCGTCGACACCGCGACCCCGGTGAGCCTGCTTACCTCCTGCAAGGTCCAGCCATGCGTCTTCCTCAAGCCGCGCAGGCAATCACCCAGGTTCGGTTGCTCCGACATATCAGCTCCATGCCGCGGGATCGCGCCGCTCCATCCCTAGGTAATTGAACTCCCCGTCGCCATCAACAACACCAACAATTTTCTTATACGCTAAATATTGACTGGATACGAAATTATTTTTACGACTGATCGATGCAGTCGAATTCCCTCCCAAAAATCGTCGTCATCGGCGGCGGCATTGCCGGCCTCTCGCTTGCCGCCGAGGTGGCGGACTGGGCCGATGTCACCCTGATCGAGCGCGAGAGCCAACCCGGCTATCATGCCAGCGGCCGCTCGGCTGCCCTGTTCACCGAGACTTACGGCAACCGCGTGGTGCGAGCGCTGACGCTGGCGAGCCGCCGGGCGATCTTCGACGGCGGCTTCGTCGCGCATCGACGTGGCGCGCTGCATGTCGGCCGCGCCGATGACGGCGCGGCGGTCGACCGGCTGGCCGGCGAATTGCAGGCCATGGTGCCGAGCGTGCGTCGCCTCTCCGCCGCCGAGCTGCATGCGCTGGTTCCCGTCATCGATCCGCAAACCACATGCGGCGGTGTCCATGAACCGGGTGCGGTGGATGTCGATACCGGCAAGATGCTTGCGGCCTGCGCTTCGGCACTGAAGGCCAGGGGCGGCATCATGCGCACGGGCGAAGAGGTGCGCGAGATCGCACGCGCCGGCAACGGCCTGCGCGTCGCCACCAGCGCCGGCGCGTATCCCGCCGACATCGTCGTCAACGCCGCCGGCGCCTGGGTCGACGTCGTGGCCGGCATGGCGGGGCTCACCGGTCTCGGCATCCAGCCCAAGCGGCGCACCGCCTTCCTGTTCGATCCGCCCGCAGGCGTCGACATTGCCGGCTGGCCGCTGGTGGTCGATCTGCACGAACAATTCTACTTCAAGCCAGACGCCGGCAGGCTGATCGGCTCGCTCGCCGACGAGACAGACTCCGAACCATGCGACGCGTATCCGGAAGACATCGACGTCGCCATTGCCGTCGACCGCATCGAGCAGGCGACGTCGATGCGCATAGGCCGCCCGTCGACACCCTGGGCCGGCCTACGCACCTTTGCGCCCGACCGCACGCCGGTCGCCGGCTTCGACCCGCGCCTGCCCGGCTTCTTCTGGCTCGGCGGCCAGGGCGGCTACGGTTTCCAGGTGTCGCTGACATTGGCCAGGCTGAGCGCGGCGCTGATGCGCGGCCAATCCTTGCCCGACGATGTCGCAGCACTTGGCGTCACCGCCGCGGCGCTGGCGCCCGGCCGCTTCCTGGCCCCGGCGGCGACGCCATGAAGCTCATGCCTTCCCTCAACCAGAAAAAGTGTCATCAGGAGCGTTTGCGATGAAATCCACCGTTCTGCGCACAGTGCTTGGCTCGACCCTTCTGGCCTCGTCCGTTCTTCTCGGCGGGCAGGCTCATGCCAAGACGCTCGTCTACTGCTCGGAGGCCAATCCCGAGACCTTCAACCCGGCAATCGGCATCGCCGACTCCACCATGGATGCCGCCGCCAAGACGATCTTCAACCGGCTGGTCGAGTTCAAGCCGGGCACGACCGATGTCGGGCCGGCGCTGGCCGAGAGCTGGGATGTCTCGCCGGACGGCAAGACCTACACATTCCACCTGCGCCACGGCGTGAAATTCCAGTCGAGCGAGCATTTCACGCCGACCCGCGATTTCAACGCGGACGACGTCCTTTACACGTTCAACCGCCAGCGCGACGCCAACAATCCCTACCACAAGCTCGGCGGCGGCTCTTACGAATACTTCAACGCGCTGGGCATGGGCACGCTGATCGACAGGATAGAGAAGGTCGACGATCACACCGTGCGCTTCACGCTGACGGCCCCCAACGTCACCTTCCTGGCCGGGCTGGCGCTCGACTACCTCTCGATCCTGTCGCTGGAGCAGACCGAAAAGATGGTGGCCGCCGGCACGCCGGAGCTGATCGACAGCCAGCCGGTCGGCACCGGCCCGTTCGTGCTCGAGGCCTATGTGCCCGACAGCCAGGTGCGCTACGCCGCCAACAAGGATTACTGGCGCGGCGCGCCGAAGATCGACACGCTGGTCTTCGCCGTCACGCCCGAGCCGACCACCCGCGTCGAGCGCCTCAAGGCCAATGAATGCCAGGTGGCGGCCCCGCCCCCGCCCAGTGCCGTCGCCGAACTGCGCGCCGATCCAGACATTACGGTCCTCGACCTCAAGGGCCAGAATATCGGCATCCTCGGCTTTAACGTCGAACATCAGCCGCTGGGCGATGTTCGCGTGCGCACCGCGCTCGCCAAGGCCGTCGACCGCAAGGCAATCGTCGATGCCGTCTATGCCGGCGCCGGCACCGTTGCCGGCAGCGTCGTGCCGCCGGCGCAGCTCGGCGCCGTCACCGATGCCGGCATCGACTATGATCCCGATGGCGCGAAGAAACTGTTGAAGGAAGCAGGCCACGAAAGCGGCCTCAAGATCAGCCTGTGGGCGATGCCGGTGTCGCGCCCCTACAACCCCAACGCCAAGCGCATGGCCGAGATGATCCAGGCCGACTGGGCGAAGGTCGGCGTGCAGTCCGAGATCGTCAGCTTCGAATGGGGCGAATATCTCAAGCGCACCGCGGCGGGCGAGCAGGACGCCTTCCTGCTCGGCGGCAGCAGCGACAATGGCGATCCCGACAACATGCTGAGCTATCTCTTGTCCTGCGACGGCGTGAAGGGCGGCTCCAACCGCTCGCGCTGGTGCGACAAGGACTTCGAGAAGCTGCTGGATGAAGGCCGCGTCGCCGCCGACCCGAAAGAGCGCGCCGCGATCTACGGGAAGGCGCAGGCAATCCTGAAGGCCGAGGTGCCGGTGGCGCCGATCGCCCATTCGATGGTGGCGATCCCGATCCGCAAGAGCGTGCTCAACTACGTGCTCGACCCCTTCGGCCGGCAGAATTTCGCGGCCGTGGATATGGCGGAGTAGCGCGGCGCTCTCCCTTCTCCCCTTGTGGGAGAAGGGAGAGCCAAAGGCGACGGATGAGGGGTGTTCCAGGGAACGCCGACGTCTCACTCCGCTGGAACACCCCTCATCCGTCTCGGCGCTAGCGCGCCGATCCACCTTCTCCCACAAGGGGAGAAGGTAAAAGAAAGCGAAACCATCATGCCAAAAGACCTCAACGCCCTCCTCAACAGCTACCTCGCCGACGGCGCGGTGGGTGCCTCGCTGGCCTATTCGACAGGCGCCTCGCCGATCGCCCTCACCGCTGGCCTCGCCGATCGCAAGCACGGCACATCAGTCACATCAGACCAGCTGTTCAAGATCGGCAGCTGCACCAAGACCTTCGTCGCCGCCGCCCTGGTCAAGCTCGCCGAGACGGGCAAGCTCGACCTCGGCGCGCCGATCTCCTCCTGGTTCCCGGATCTGCCGGGTGCGGGGAATATTTCGGTGCGCCAGCTGATCAACCATCGCAGCGGCCTGCCGGAATTCGAATATTACATTCCGATGGATCCGGGCCGGCAATGGACGCCGCAGCAACTGGTCGACATCGCCTTCGCCTCCGACAAGCAGAAGGCATCGGGCGGACCCGCTGTCTACAACAACACCGGCTATGTGCTGGCCGGCATGGTGATCGAGGCCGTCACCGGCCAGTCGCTCGGCGCCTATGTCCGAAGCGCGGTCCTGCAGCCGCTCGCCCTGAAAAACACCTGGTCGCCCGCGACTGAAGCCTTTCCGGAAAAGTCGATGGTGCGCGGCTATTACCACCGGCCGCCGCCGGCGCCGAGCGCGCCGACAGACATCGCTTCCGGCGGCGAGATGTGGCGCATGGACGGCGTGCTGCCCTACTCCGACGAATTGCAGGATTCTTCTGATTCCTTCCCGTTCGGCGCCGCCTATGGCTGCGGCGACATGGTGTCGACGCCATCCGACATGGTGGGCTTCATGCGCGGCCTGTTCTCCGGCAAGCTCTTGTCGCCGCCCTTCTTCGCCGAGATGTTCGAACACCGCGTGCCGGCGAGCTTCCCGGGCACGCGCATGCGCGAGACCGGCGCCGGCATGTTCCAGAGCGCCTATGCCGACCGCGCCTTCTACGGCCACCAAGGCAGCATTCCGGGCTACGTCGCGGTCATGCTGCATGACCCGGAGTCCGGCCTTACCATCGCCATGACCAGCAATGTCGGCTCCGGCAACCGTCTGTCCTTCCAGGCCAGCGGCCTGCATCCGGTGGTGGATCAGGCGATCCGGATCATTCTGGGAGACTAACTCTCTTTTAAAGACCAGCCTGAAGCACCGATACCGCCGCCGCGACGATCTCCGCATTGTCCTGCGCCACCTTTCCATCGGGAAGCGTCCTGCCGTCTTCCAGTCCGACCCGCGTCGACCAGCGCCTTCGACGCGCCAGTTCCGCGAACGGCCAGACCGTGGCGTCGGCGCCGTGCAGCAGGATCGGCCGCCGTACCCCGGCGCGGTCCAGCGCGGTGGCGATGCCGTGCGCCTCGGCGAGTGCGGCGGGCAATTCCTGTATGTCGATCTCGATCAGGATGCGCAGCACCCGGCCGTGATCGGCAAGACTGACGAACCGCTGGGCATCTTCCGTTGTGGCAAGGCCGGCCTCGATGCCGACGCCGCGCTGGCGCAAAAGCTCCATCACGGCGGGCGCGTCGGCCTCCGAAAGATTGACCGATGCATAATCGGGCAGTTCGCGCCAGCCGGCGATCGCCGCGCGGGTGCGCTCGATGTCATTCTCGATCCAAGCGCCTGTCGACACGCCGATCAGCGTGCCGGGACAGGCCTGGCGCACCGCCAGCACGGTCGCGTCAACGGCGGCCAGGCTCTCGCGCCCGTCCGCGCCGCGCGGGTGGATGTGGAGCTCGGCCGCGCCCGCGGCGACGCAGGCGGCCGCATCGCTCGCCATCGCCTGCGCCGTCAGCGGCAATTTCGGATGAAAATCGCGCGGTCGTGCGCCATTGATACAGGCCTGGACGATCATGGGATCTCATCCTTGGACAAGGGAGGTAGCACTCTAGCTGCGTGGCAAGGCATGGCAAAGGGTTGGGCGTTGTCTCTCCTGACAGCGCCGGCCTCGCCCGTCTTGCCGGAATCCCCCGGCATTTGAATAAAATCCGCCTGTGGATATTTACCCTGCGTTCCGCCAGACCGGCCAAGATATATTAGGGCGAGGTAATGGAGGGATCATTGACCAGCGATTTTTCAGCCGCCCGGGTGCATCTCGAGCGCGCCTATCACTATTTGCGCGGCGATGACGAGACAAGCCGCTCGGCATGCGAAGCCCTCGACCTGCTGATCGAAGCGGTCGCGGAGGCGCAGCACAGGCGATCGGAGGCAGAGGTGTTGGAGTTTCCGCGATCGATACGGTTCGCCGACCGCCAGTGATCGTTCCGCCGAGCCCGGCCGACCGCCCGGAGCCGTTCCAGGGGCCGTTCCAGGGGCCGTGCTCAACAGCTCTTCGGGATTGCCTAATGGAGTGTTGGAGTGGCTCGGCGATTCTGGCGGGCGGCTTGCCCGCTTCAGGCGCGCCGCCTGTCGGGCGTTCCGGCCGTCGCGCGCGAAACGATCGCCTCCAGCGGCTCGGGACGATGCAGAAAGAAGCCCTGACCGTAGGCGACGCCCATATCCCTAAGCATGGCCAGCGTATCGTGCCGTTCGATCTTCTCGCCCACGACGGCGAAGTCGAGGCTCCTGGCAATGCTGGTCATCGCCAGCACGATCTCGCGGTCGAAGCGGCTGTCGGTGATATGTTCGATGAATGAGCCGTCGATCTTGATCGCATCGACGGGAAAGCGCCTGAGATACTCGAACGAGCTCATGCCGGCGCCGAAATCGTCGAGGCTGACCCGGCAGCGCCGCTCGCGCGCCTTGCGCACGAAGTCCTCGGCGGCGTCGAAATTGGTGACGGCCGCGGTTTCGGTGATCTCGAAGCCGATGCCGGAATGCGGCGCACCGGTTTCCTCGATGGTCTTGTCGACGAAATCCCACAGCCCCGGATCGCTCAATGTCTGAGCCGACAGGTTGAAGCCGAGCGTCAGCGCCCCGGCACGCAGCGCCGGCCCGTGCCGCACCAGCGCCGTGCGGATGATCCAGCGGTCGAGTTTCGAGGCGATGCCGAAACGCTCGGCCACCGGGATGAATTCGCCCGGCGGCACCAGCCGCCCGTTGCGCGCGGCGAGCCTTGCCAGCACTTCGACGTGCCGGCACTCTTGCCACGGCTTTCCCAGGAGATGGATTTCCTGGCCGAACAGTTTCAGCCGCCCGTCGTCCATGGCATCGACGGTGTCGGCTGCGATGCGCGCCGCATTGAGGCCGGCCGCCCCCGATCGCGCCGCCGCCGAAAACACCGCGAAGCGGTTGCGCCCCGCCGCCTTGGCCGCGTAGCAGGCGTCGTCGGCGCAAGCCAGCGCATCGGCCACGGTGGTCGTGGCGTCATCGATGAAGGCGATGCCGATCGAGGCCGCCAGTCGGCGCGATGACGCGGCCGGACCGAGATCGGCCTCGCGCACCGCCCCAAGCACGGCGCCGGCGATCCGCTCGGCCTGCATCGCGTCGCAATGCGGCACCAGCAGCGCGAACTCGTCACCGCCCAGGCGCGCCGCATGCGCCGACGACGGCAGGCAGCCGCGTATGCCCCCCGCGACGCTCTTCAGCGCCAGATCGCCGGCGGCATGCCCGGCGAAGTCATTGAGCGCCTTGAAGTAATCGAGATCGACATAGAACACCGCCAGCGGCGCCCCCGTCGCAATATGCTCGCCAAGCAGCCTGTCGAAGGCGGCGCGGTTCCACAGGCCGGTCAGCGCGTCGTGGCGGGCGGCATAGGCCAGTTCCTGTTCGCGCAGCTTGTCCTCGGTGATGTCGCGCACCGTGCCGAGGATCTGGCCGGCAGCACCGGCGGCGGCCACAAAACGCACCAGCGATTCGACATGACGGATATCGCCGTCGCGCCTGATGATGCGATATTGCGCGGCAATGACGCCGTCGGTTTCCAGCGGCGCCCTGTGGGCGCGTTCGGCCGCTTGCTTGTCGTCGGGATGCAGGTAACTGTGCCATAGGTCGGCGGTCACCTCGTCGGTAACGGCTACAAGGCCGAAAATTTCCCTGGTGCGGAAATCCCAATAGCTTTTGTTGCTGGCGATGTCGTAGTGCCAGATGCCGGTGCCGCTGGCCGCGAGCGCCAGGCGGAAGCGGATGTTGACCTGTTCCAGCGCGGCCTCTGCCGCCTTCTGTTTCGAAATATCGGTCTGCACGCCCATCAGCCGGATCGGTTGGCCGTCGCCGTCGCGTTCGACGATGCCGCCGCGGTCGAGCACCCAGACCCAGTGGCCTTGCTTGTGCCGGAGCCTGAGCTCGGTCTCGATGGTATCGGTCAGGCCGGCGATGTGACGGTCGCCGCTGGCCAGCGCCTGCTCGCGATCGTCGGGATGGGTAAGCCGCAGCCAGAGGTCGCTGCTGTTGGCGAGCTCGTCCTCGTCATAGCCCAGCATCCGCGCCCAGGTGGCGGAATAGAAACACTCGCCTGTCCGAAGGTCCCAATCCCAGACGCCAAGCTGGGCGCGCTCCAGGGCCTTCTCCCAGAACGTTCCATTGCGGCTTTTCTTGTCCTGACCCGCCATCTTCCGTTTCGTCCAACCCCGCCGGGGGCAATCTGCGGCAAAACCAGAGAAGAAAGCGTTACCGCGTCCGTGGCGCCGCTCGCTTGCAGTCCCGACTTTCGATTGGCCGGCAAGAAGCGGAGTTTGCCCGCCCGCCGATCCTCCTAGTGGTTGCGCGGGGTCGCCGCCCGCCCTGGTGATCTCGTGCAAACAAGAAGAGGACTTTCCCCATGACCAAACAGGAAGACAAAGGCCGTCGTCGTCAGATGGTTCACCGATTTCTGGGGTGAAACCTGCGATCTTTCCGTTGTCGACGCCATCGCCGCGCCCGACATGCTGCTCAAATACTCGCTGCATGAACCGCGCCGCGGCCGCGACGACATCAAGGCCTTCATGACCGATTTCCGCGCCGCCTTCCCGGACCTCAATTTCTGGGCCACCGCCGACCTCATCGCCGAGGGCGACTATGTCGTCGGCCAGTGGGAAGGCGGCGGCACGCATACCGGTCCGGCCTTCAGCGATTTCCTAGTCGGTTCGCTGCCCGCCGCCACCGGCCGTACCATGCGCTTCACCGGCACCACGGTGCTGAAGGTGATCGACGGCAGGATCGTCGAGGAGATCGGGCTCGACGACGGCGTCGCGGCGTTGACCCAGCTCGGCCTGATCAAGGCGGCTTGAATGAGAGGGACCATCGCCGTCCAGGCAGTGGTCCCTCTCGATTGCACGTGCGATGTGACGAAAGGCCTCTTGGCAGCAACCCGACACGGGCCAGCACCGCCATCGTCCTCAGCCCGTATTTGAATACAATACTACACTATTAAGTATTATATTGGAAACCAGACACCATTACGGACGCAACAAGATATTAATACGTTGCCGCCAGAACATTCATAACAAGTTCGAAAGCTGGCGGGACCTCCCTGATGAGTGGACACACCGGAACACAGGGTGGCGATCTCCGATCGGTTTCCACTGTTGATCTTGGCGTGGCGACAACCAGAAGCAGCTGGCTGCTGACGGGCCTGTGTCTGGTCTGCGTCGCGACGGCGCTTTGCCTGCGGCCTGAGCGATATATGCTGCTGTCCATAAAGTACTTCGGGACATTCCTCGGCTTGCTGCCGGTGCTGCTGGTGGTAGGCCTCGGGTTAACGGCATTGGTGTATGGCGGGCCCAGGCCGACAAGATTCATGGTGCACATACTCAAGGAGCGCGGGCCGGCGGCCGCGCGGGTCGTCCTGCTATTCTTTCTCGGCATCATCGCTTTCACGACGTTCAGGATCACCATACCGGAGATCGTGCCTTACTATGCCGATCCCATGCTGGCCGACCTCGATCGTTGGCTGCACGGCGTCGATCCTTGGGTATGGACGCACGGCATCGTTTCAGCGCCCGCCTCCATGCTGGTTTTCAAAGCCTATATGTCCTGGTGGTTCATGCAATGGCTTGGCGTCGTGCTCTTCGTCGCCTTTTGGAACAGTCCCGCCCGGCGCATCCGCTATCTCTGGGCGTTCGCGCTCACCATGATGTTGTGTGGCACCGTTCTTCCAATCGTGCTGTCATCCAGCGGGCCGATATTCTACGACCGGTTCTATGGCGGCAGCCGATTTGCCGGGGTGCTCGCAGCGCTGATGGCAGACCCGTATGCCTTGCCGGTGCGGTTCGCCGCCAGCTATCTGCTCGATGCATATGACAGCGGCAGCTCCGCGCTGGGCAGCGGCATCACGGCGATGCCGAGCATGCATGTCGCCATCGTCACGCTCAATGCCTTCTTCCTCACCGGCTTTGGTCGCCGCTGGGCCGTCGCCGGCTGGTCGTTCGCCGCACTCATCCTGTTCGGCTCGGTCTATACCGGCTGGCACTATGCCGTGGACGGCTACCTGTCGATCCTCGTGGTCTCTCTGCTCTGGTACCTGACCGGACGCTTCGTTCTACCGGCATCGGGGCAGCAGGCTTCCGACGTGGCCCAACAGGCTTCCGATACGGGATTGGCGGCCCCCAATCCCGCGCCGCGATAATGGGCCGGAGCGGACAGCGTCGGGCCAGGCGGCCATCGCCACCTGGCCTCGTTGACCACTGGCGGGGCGCCGACGCGTGTTCGCACGACACTTTCGGGTTCATGTCGGCGAAGGTGCCGGTCGGGTTGCCCTTCCAGGCCCATGGAGGGAAGGCTCATCCCTTCGGCAAGTACGGGATCGTCCCCGCCAGGTCGGTGTTGTCGATCATCTGGAAGCGGCTGTCGCTGCCATCCTGACGGGCCGAGACGAAGGGCGCGTAGGCCGGATCGTCGGCGAAAGCGCGCGCCGCCGCTTCCGACGGGAATGCCATCAGCGCAATCAGCGTGGTGTCGAGCGGCTTGCCTTCAAGGGTCTTCACATTGCCGCTGCGCGACAGATACCTTCCGCCATGCTTGTGGACCAGGTCGTGCACCGATGCGGCGTAGGCCGGCATCCACTGCGGGTTCTTCACCTTGATGTCCGCGATGACATATGTGGTCATGGTCGTCTCCCTGTTACGGCGCGCAGGGGAAATCCCCGCGGCCGGTCAAAGGGCTCGCATGGCAGGGCCGGCGCCAGCCAGTCCGCGATCTGTACCGGGCCGGTACAGTTTCCGTACTGGCCGCTTCCTTTATGAAGGCCTAATGTTCAACCCAGCGTCGAGGGAGGACGTCGGATCATGGCCCAGCACGGATACAAGCAGTTCTGCCCGCTATCGATGGCCGCCGAGGTGCTGTGCACCCGCTGGACGATGGTGCTGATGCGCGAATTGGTGGCGGGTTCGACCCGCTTCAACGACCTGCGCCGCGGCGTCCCCAAAATGTCGCCCAGCCTTCTGTCGCAACGGCTGAAGGAGCTTGAGCTCGCCGGGATCGTCGAGCGCAAGGAAGTGCCGGGCGAGAAGGGCATCTCCGAATACCGGCTGACGGAGGCCGGCCGGGATTTGCGCCCCGTCGTCGAAGCGATGGGCTTTTGGGGACAAAAATGGGTCGAGTCCCGGCTGTCCCTCAAGAACCTCGATCCGTCGCTGCTGATGTGGGACATGCGGCGCAACCTGAACCCCTCGCCGCTACCCGAGGGGCGCACCGTGATACAGTTCCTGTACCAAGACCTGCCGGCGTCCAAACGGTCGTGGTGGCTGATCGTCGAAAAGCATGGCGAGGTCGATCTGTGCTGGTACGATCCGGGCTTCGACGTCGACCTCTATGTCTCGACCGACCTGCACACGATGACGGCGATCTGGATGGGATTGATCACGGTCGAGAAGGCAGGTGCAAAGGTCGCCTTGACCGGAGATCAGCACATCGCAAGGAAGATGCAAACATGGCTAGGGCTGAGCCCGTTCGCGGTCGAGCCCAAGCGGGCGGCGTAGGAGTCTGGAGCCGTTAGGCGCACTTTCGACCCCCATCATTTGCAAGATGATAGGGTTTCACGAGGATTTCGGCGGGAATGTTCCATTCCTTGTTCAGTTTGAAGACCATGTCCAGGGTCAAGGCCCGCTTCCTGTTCAGCACCTCCGTTGCCCGCGGTGATGATCCGATCACCTCGGCCAGAGCCTTTCGCGACAAGTTGAACAACTCCATGTGGGACTGAATTGCTTCAACGGGATCGGGTGCTTCAATGGGATAGTGCTTGTCCTCATAGGCCTCGATCAGGGTCGCGAGAACATCAAATCGGTCGCCATCGGGAGAGCCGATTTCCGGCTCGTTCTCGAAATATTGGGTGATTTCGGCAATCGCCCAATCGTAATCGGCTTCGGTCTTAAGGGGTCGAATGTTTTCCATCACACCTTCTCCGGATCAATCTTGTCATATTCTTTGTGTGTCCCGACGAATTTGATCAGAACCCGGTGAAACTTGTAGGCGACATGGACAACCAGGCGGTACTTGTTGCCTCCGATGTCGAAAATGACACGATTGTCGCGACGAAATCGACCGTCGCTCCAAACATATCGTTGATGTCGGCCGGGGCCTTCCAATCAGCATTGCTCACCGCCCAATACCAAACCGTCAAAGGAGTTTCGGCTTGATTGTGTTTGGCCCAAAACTCCTTCAGCGCCTTCCTGGCGATGATCTGCATGGCCAAATATAGCAATTTCCCAAATTGGGAAATCAAGGGACCTGTCAGTTGGCAGGAAACGGGTGGCGACGCGGGTCGTCCGCGGCTTCAATGCCGGCATGTTCATCACCCTTGCCAAGAATCTCAAACCCGCGCCGCTGCCGGTGGCCGACGATCCGCGCTGGGCGCTGATCGTGGCGCGCGACAAATCGGCCGATGGCAGCTTCTGGTATTCGGTGGCGACGACCGGCGTCTATTGCCGGCCCTCCTGCCCGTCGCGGCGCGCCAATCCGAAGAACGTGCAGCTGCACGACACGCTGGACGACGCCAGGGCGACCGGCTTCCGCGCCTGCCGGCGCTGCAATCCCGACGGACCTTCGCTCGAGGCCGGCAACGCAGCGATGGTGGCCGTGGCCTGCCGCCGGATCGAACAGAGCGAGGAAGAACCGTCGCTCGGTGAACTGGCCGCCGCCGCCGGCCGTAGCGCGGGCTATTTCCACCGCACCTTCAAGGCCGTGACCGGCCTGACGCCGAAGGATTACGCGGCCGCCCGGCGCGCCGAAAGGGTGCGCCAGGGCCTGGAAGACGGCGCCAGCGTGACAGCGGCGATCTACGATGCCGGCTTCAATTCGAGCGGGCGCTTCTATGAGAAGTCGACCGGCATGCTCGGCATGACGCCGACGCGCTATCGCGCCGGCGGCGCCAGCGAGGAGATCCGCTTCGCCGTCGGCCAATGCTCGCTCGGCGCCATCCTTGTCGCGTCGAGCACGAAAGGCGTCGCCGCGATCCTGCTCGGCGACGACCCGGACGCGCTGGTGCGCGACCTGCAGGACCGTTTCCCGAAGGCGCGGCTGATAGGCGCCGACCGCGACTATGAGGCGCTCGTCGCCCGTGTCGTCGGCTTCGTCGAGGCTCCAAGGGTCGGTCTCGACTTGCCGCTCGACCTGCGCGGCACCGCGTTCCGGCAGCGCGTCTGGCAGGCCCTGCGCGACATCCCGGCCGGCCACACCGTCTCCTATGCCGAGATCGCAGCGCGCATCGGCACGCCGAAGGCGACCCGCGCCGTTGCCGGCGCCTGCGCCGCCAACGCGCTCGCGGTCGCCATTCCCTGCCACCGCGTGATCCGCAAGGACGGCGCCCTGTCCGGCTACGCCTGGGGCGCCGAGCGCAAGCGCGCGCTGCTCGGCCGCGAGGCCTGAGGAGGACCGGCAATGGGCGCGATGGCAAGGTCTTCCATCACCGACGCGAACAGCCAGATATCAGGCAGTGTTGCCGTCAGACGCGCCGAAGATGCCAAGTCGCTGGTGATGGCTGCCATTCGCGAACTGGTCGATGCCGGCCAGGCCGAATGGAACCGCACGGCATCCGGTGAGTTCGAACTGCGGCTGTTGACCGGCGAGGTGTTCCTGCTGGGCGAGATGTCCGTCACGCGTGTCGCCTGAGCGTGCTGGCCAGAGTGCGAGTGTCAAGATCAGCGCTCTACGGCGCCCCCTCTGCCCTGCCGGGCATCTCCCCCACTTTGGGGGGAGATTGGCAGCTTCGGCGACTTGCTCATTCCTGCCACGTTGGAGATTTGGCGAAGGCAGTGATGACAGCCAATCTCCCCCCTCGTGGGGGAGATGTCCGGCAGGACAGAGGGGGGCGCCGTAGGGCGCTTACCTTGGCATGGTTCATCCGCCGACGACAGGATTTGAATTTGAAAGCAAGCATCGGAGTGAGGAACGGAAGGCACGCGGCTAGGGTTCAGGCACACAGAAGGAGTGAAGCAATGAACCTCACGCAAACCCATACGCCGGCCATAGCTTCCGGCGCCGCCGCCCTCGACACCATCACCTACGCCATCGCCCAATCCACGATCGGCAAAATCCTCGCCGCGCGCGGTTCCCTCGGCGTCTGCGCCATCCTGATCGGCTCCGACGCCGAGGCGCTGGCGCAGGACCTCGCCAGCCGCTTCCCCGGCAGGATGCTGGTCGAGGACGAGACCGCCTTGCAAGACGATCTCGCGGCCATAACGCGTTTCATCGAAACGCCCGCCGCCGGTCTCGAGCTGCCGCTCGACATCAGCCACGGCACACCGTTCCAGCAGCGGGTCTGGGAGATGCTGCGCGCGATTCCGTGCGGTGTCACGATCACTTATACCGCCCTAGCCCAATGCCTCGGCCAATCGAACGGCGCCCGCGCCGTGGCGACGGCCTGCGCCGCCAACGCGATCGCGCTCGGCATTCCCTGCCACCGCGTCGTCCGCGCCGATGGCACGCCCTCCGGCTACCGCTGGGGCACTGAGCGCAAGCGCGCCCTGCTCGACAGGGAGACCGCGATATGAACGCCCATGCCAAGGTTGCGGCATCGGTGGTGAAGGCCGCCGAGGAACGCGTTGCCGCTTACGACTGGCCAGCCTTAGCCGCCGAACTCGACGGCTTCGGCTGTGCGGTGATGGAAAAGCTGCTCACGCCGCAGGAGTGCCGGCAGATCGCCGGGCTCTATTCGGACGAACAGCATTTCCGCAGTCACGTCCACATGGCCAGGCACGGCTTCGGCAAGGGCGAATACCGTTATTTCCGCTACCCCTTGCCGGACCTGATCGGCGGCTTGCGCACCGCGCTCTATCCCAGGCTCACCGAGGTCGCCAACCGGTGGAACGAGCGCATGGGCCTGGCCGCGCGCTATCCCGGCGCCCACGCCGCCTTTCTCGAACAGTGCCACGCAGCCGGCCAGGTCAGGCCGACGCCGCTTCTGCTGCAATACGTGCCCGGCGACTTCAACTGCCTGCACCAGGACCTCTATGGCGACCTCGCCTTTCCGCTGCAGGTGGCGATTCTGCTTTCCGAACCCGGCGAGGATTTCACCGGCGGCGAGTTCGCCCTGACCGAACAGCGACCGCGCATGCAGAGCCGGGTGGAAGTGGTGCCCTTGCGCCAGGGCGATGCCGTCGCCTTCGCCGTCCACAACCGGCCGGTGCAGGGCACCAAGGGCAATTACCGCGTCAATCTGCGCCACGGCGTCAGCCGCCTGCGCTCGGGCATGCGGCACACGGTGGGCATTATTTTTCATGATGCGAAGTGAGCGGTGGCTCACGCCTCCCAATAGGGCGGGTCGCCAAAGACATCGCGCAGCCATGCGGTAAGCGCGCGCAATTTGGCAGACCCGCGCCGGTCCTCGGGACAAGCGATGTAGATCGTGGCTCCTTCAGGCTCGGCACCGACATCGACGACAGCCAGTCGCTTGTCGGCGAGCTCCGTCTGGATGAAGTATGCCGGGAGCAATGCCAAGCCGAGGCCGGCAAGGGCAGCATCGCGCATCAAAATCCCATTGTTGACCCGCAGTCCGGTTTCCGGTCGGACCGTCACCAGCCGCCGCTTGATTTTGAACCGCCAGTCGGCAGCGCCCCGGATAGAGTAGATGATGCCTTTGTGGCGTTTCAGGTCCTCGATGGTCCTCGGCCACCCGAACCGCTCGAGATAGTCGGGCGAGGCCACCAGGAAGCGGCGGCTGGAGGCCAGCCTCCTGACGATGACGGGCCCATCCTCGACCACGGGCCCGTGACGCAAGACGGCATCGTAGCCGTCGGCCACCAAGCTGACGAAACGATCGTCGAGGTCGAGCGTCAGCTCGATCCGTGGATGTCTGGCTAGGAAATCGAACAGTGCCGCGCCGAGGTGGAGGATGCCGAAACTCGTCGGCGCGGCGATTCTGAGCTGTCCGGTGAGATCACCTCTGCGCTCCGCGATTTCCGCACTGGCGTCGGCTACCTCTCGCATGATGCGCTTGGCGCGTTCGTAGAAACTCCGTCCTGTCTCGGTGATGGACAATTTGCGGGTTGTGCGGTCGAGCAGCTTCGTACCCAGGCTGCGTTCGAGTTCCGAAAGCCGCTCGCTGATGACAGATTTCGACAGCGACATGCGCCGGGCCGCTTCGCTGATCGAACCGGATTCCGCGACGGCGACGAAAGCGGCGGCGGATTCTAGCTTCAGCATTGTTCGGCTTTCCCGAATTCACCATTAGGCGACCGCCGCCTAACGAAATCAAACAGATAGTGCCATAACTGCATTGGCTGCGATACGCGCGGCAGAGCGAAATCTCGGGGAGAATACCATGTTCCGTCCTTTGATCATCATCCTCGGCCTGCTTGCGATGAGCTTTCCAGCCATGGCGCGGGTAATGCCGTTTCCTGCCGCCTTCAAGGCGCGCACCATCGAGACCAACGGCACCAGCCTGAATGTCCGCGTCGGCGGCACAGGCCCGGCAGTGCTGCTGCTGCACGGCTTCGGCGACACCGGCGACATGTGGGCGCCGGTCGCGGCAAGATTGATGAAGGACCATACGGTGATCGTGCCGGACCTGCGCGGCATGGGACTGTCCGCACATCCAGACACCGGCTACGCCAAGAAGAACCAGGCGGTCGATATCGCCGGCGTGATGGATGCGCTGAAAATCGACCAGGTCGATCTGGTGACGCACGACATCGGCAACATGGTCGGCTACGCGTTGGCCGCGCAATATCCGAAGCGTGTCACCAGATGGGTTGTCATCGACGCGCCCCTGCCGGGCATCGGCGACTGGGACAAGATCAAGCAAACCCCGCTTTTGTGGCACTTCAACTTCCGTGGCCCCGACATGGAGCGGCTGGTGAAGGGCCGCGAGCGCATCTATCTCGATCGCTTCTACAACGAGCTTTCCGCCGATCCCCGAAAGATCGACGAGGCGACGCGCGCCCACTACGCCAAGCTTTATGCCAGGCCGCATGCCATGCATGACGCTTTCGAACAGTTCAAGGCATTCGATCAGGACGCCGCCGACAACCAGGCGATGCTTTCCGCCGGCGGCAAACTGCCCATGCCGGTTCTGGCCGTCGGCGCCGAAAAATCGGCGGGCACCACGCAGGCAGACATTCTGCGGTTCGTCGCCGCCGATGTGACCGGAGCCATCGTGCCCGCCTCGGGCCATTGGATCATGGAAGAAAACCCGGATGCAACGGTCAAGCTCATCGCCGACTTCCTCGCCAAGTAGCAGCCGCTTCCGGAGATTACCCGGGGGCTTTGCCGTCATCGATCTCGTGAAACGAAGCCGTACGGCTTGCTCCTCGCAAGGGCGCTGTCGGCGCAAATGGGAGACTTTCTATGTCGGTATCGGATTTCCTGGTTCTGGGAGCCACGGCTGTAATGGCTGCGGCGGTACCTGCATCGACCGCCAATGCCCCGAAGAAAACGGTCGTGCTGGTCCATGGCGCCTTCGCCGACGGCTCGAGCTGGAGCAAGGTCATTCCATTGCTGGAAGCCAAGGGGCTCAATGTGGTGGCGGTGCAAAACCCGTTGAGCTCGCTTGCCGCCGACGTCGACGCGACCAGACGTGTTATCGATGCCCAGCCGGGACCGGTCATCCTGGTTGGCCATTCTTGGGGCGGTGTCGTCATCAGCCAGGCGGGCGTGAACGACAAGGTCAAGGCGCTGGTCTACGTCGCCGCCTTCGCGCCGCCGAAGGGCGTCTCCATCAACGATCTTGGCAAGGGCCAGCCGGCGCCATGGGCCGGTTCGCTGCAAGCCGACAGCGCCGGTTATCTCCGGCTGACCCCCGAGGGCGTCGCCCGACACTTCGCGCAAGACCTCCCGGCGGTCGAAATCAGCTTGATAGCCGCCACCCAGGGACCGGCTTTCTCAGGGATCTTCGATGAAAGGCTTGAGGCCGCCGCCTACGAAACCAAGCCGAGCTGGTACATAGTCGCCAAGAACGACGGCATGATCCCACCGGCAGCCGAGGCCGCCATGGCCAAGGCGATCGGCGCCGAGGTGACCGAGCTATCGACCGGCCACGTCCCGATGCTCTCCAGGCCGCGAGAAGTCGCCGATGTCATCCTGGCGGCGGCGGACGCGTTGAAATAGCCAAGAACCGTCCCATCGCATGCTCTTTCGTCGCACCGCGACTGTCGCACCTGAAGACGAACAGACGCGGCCAAGGGACTCCGCCGAAACGGTTTTGGCGCAGGGCCTACGCCACCCTGTCACCCCGCTGGCGCGTATCGGCTCACCACCATACCGCAGGCATAGGATTTCGAGCCGAGCAGCCGCAATGTCCGGAACCCGCCTTGGTCGAAGATGCGGCGTCCGGCGCCAAGCACGGCCGGGTTGATGAACAGCTGGAACTCGTCGACCAGCCCGGCCGCGATCAGCGCCGAGGCGAAGCCGGCGCCGCCGAACACCGCGATGTCGCCGCCCTCGCCGGCCTTGAGCGCGCCGACCTCCCGCGGCAGGTCGCCGCTGACCACTGTCGTGCGCTCCCATCGCGAGGCCTTGAGCCTGTCGCTCGGCACCACCTTCTTCGCCTCGACGATGCGCTGGGCAAAAGCATAGAACGGGTCCCTGGGAAATTTCTTGGCCGCATTGCCCCAATGGGTGAGGTAGCCTTCCTCGGCCATCTTGCGGCTCAAGACGATGGTATCGATGCCGGCGAAGACGGCGTTGAAATCCCGTTTCAGCTCCTCGTCCCAGGCGCTGTCGTCGCCCCATTCCCAGAGCTGCCAGCGATGATCCGCGTCGGCGCCGACAAAACCGTCGACCGACATCTGCATCTGCAGGATCAGCTTTTTCATTATGGTTCTCCCTGGTCAAAGGCCGAGCGGCTCGTTTTACCCGCTCGGCCGGCACGGCTGCCGATGGCTTACATTTGGAACTATTGACCTGAGATGAAAATGCTGTCAATAGTAAAGCGATTTAAAAATGGAACCATGCACATGTCGACGCGGGACCGGTCCGGCTGCCCCATCAACCTGTCGCTCGAACTGCTCGGCGACCGCTGGACGCTGCTCATCATCCGAGATCTGGTCTTCGCCGGAAAAAAACACTTTCGCGAATTCCTGCAATCCGACGAGGGCATATCCTCGCGCACGCTGGCCGAGCGCCTCCAGACATTGCAGGACGAAGGCATCCTCACCCGCAGCGGTGATCCCACGCATGGGTTGAAGGCGATCTATCGCCTGACCGAGGCCGGCATCGACCTTGTGCCCGTGCTGGCCACGCTCGGCGCCTGGGGCAGCAAGCACCGCAAGGCCGACGACCATCTGGCAAGGATCGCCGATAAGCTCGCTGCCGGCGGGGAACCGGCGCTGGAGCGCCTGAAGCAGGCGCTGCGAGCGGAGCATCTCGGTTAATGGATGCCGCCCAAGGCGGCCTCGAGACAACGACACGCATAGGCAACACGCGTTGAAAGCGTGTGACGGCCCTCTGTTCGGAATAGCGCTAAAACAAGCACGCCGGCGACGAGCTATGGCGTGCGCAAAATGTCGGCGCCCGCCTGCTCATCGAACAGCACGGCACAGCCGCATTGCAGCGCGACTTCACTCAATGCATTCGCAACCGTTTCGTCGGCCGAGACGAAATCGCCGGTCAGCACCCGCAATTCCTCCACGGCCCTGGCCATCGACACCAGCCGCCCGGCGGCGCGGTCGGTCGAGCAGGCGTTGACGACGCAAACCAGATCGATCATTTCAAAGTTGCCCATGCCAGCCTCCGCATGCAGCTCCCTTCGGCCCGTCAACGCGATTGTGAGCGACAATGTTCCGGCAGATCGCGACCTTGCTTGACAGCGAGCAATGTTTGTTCTCTTTATGTTCCATATCGTACAACGTGGCGAGGAACCGGGGATGGAGCCCACCATCCTGCATGCCGATCTCGACGCTTTCTATGCCTCGGTCGAGCAGCTTCTCGACCCGTCGCTGCGCGGCAAGCCGATCGCGGTCGGCGGCGGCGTCGTGCTCGCCGCCTCATACGAGGCCCGCGCTTTCGGCGTGCGCGGCGGCATGCCGGGCCGCAAGGCGCGCGAGCTCTGCCCGCAGCTGATCTTCGTCGGCGGAAATTTCCGCGACTACCAGCGGCTCGGCGACGCCGCGATGAAGGTGCTCGACGATTTCACGCCGCTGGTCGAGCGCATCTCCATCGACGAGGCCTTCGCCGATGTCGCCGGTTGCACGCATCTGTTCGGACAGCCGCGGGAGATCGCCTCGACCATTCGCCGCCGCGTGCGGAGCGAACTCGGCCTGCCGATCTCGATCGGCGTCGCACGCACCAAGCACCTGGCCAAGATCGCCTCGCAGGTGGCCAAGCCCGACGGACTGGTGGTGGTCGAGCCCGGCACCGAGATCGCCTTCCTGCACGACCTGCCGGTCTCGCTGATGTGGGGCGTCGGCCCGGCGACCAAGGCGCGGCTGGCCGAGATCGGCGTCGAGACCATCGGCGAACTAGCCAGGACGCACAGCGGCGCGCTGGCGCGGCTGCTCGGCCCCGCCGCCGGCGAAAAGCTCGCCGCCTTGTCGTGGAACCGCGACCCGCGCAGATTGGAAACACATCGCCGCGCCCATTCGGCCGGGGCCCAGTCGGCGCTTGGCCGCAAGCCGGCGCTGGAAAGCGTCTACATCCCCGTCCTGCTGCATCTGGCCGACCGCGTCGCCAGCCGGTTGCGCGCCAAGGCGCGCCCCGGCCGCACGGTGACGGTGCGCGTGCGCTTCGCCGACCTCAGCGCCGTCACCCGCTCGATCACATCTGACCAGCCGATCTCGGCGACGGTGATGCTGGCCGAGATCGCGACAGGCCTGGTACGGGGCGTGCTTGCCGATCATCCGCATGACAGGACGATTTCGCTGCTGGCGATCTCCGTCTCGCATCTGGAGGAAAGTGCCGAATTGCAGCTCGAACTGCCGCTCGGCCTCGCCGACGAAAAGCGCCGCCCCGGCACCAGGAAGGGCCTGGCCCGCTTCGGCGCCGACCGCGCCATCGACAAGATCCGCGAGCGCTTCGGCAAACAGGCCGTCGGCTACGGCACCGTGGCGCTGGAGGCGGCCCGTTCCGTGCCCGACGAGTTCAGGGAATTGGCGCAGAAGGAATTGTGAACGGGAATGGCTGTCTCGTCCGTCAGACCTGCGCTGCCCGAATGGCACACCTCTTTGCTTCAGAGGCGCATCGTGCCGAAGACCCGATCCCAGAACAGCGACGTCACGCCGTAATTGACGTTTTCGTCGACATGATGATGCAGCGCGTGGCGGCGCTTCAGCGTGTAGAGATAGCTCGGATGCCTGGGATGCCAGTGATGGATCATGTGGTGGATGCTGATGTACCAAAGGTAGCCCAGCATCAGCCCGCAGCTCGCCGCGCTGGCGACCGCGAAATCCGAAGCCATCCATATGGGGAAGAACGCGACAAGCGCATGCACGCCGAGGCTGAGCCAGGTGGGCGTGCCCACCGGACTGCGCTCCTCGACGTGATGGCGGTCGTGCAGATCCCTGATCCAGGGAATGTGGTGAAGGACGAACCGGTGCATGACGTATTCGATCAGCGTCCACAAGCAGAGACAAGCGATGACCGTGGCCAGCCAGCCCGGCGCACTTTCTTCTCCGGCCTCGAGCAGTCCGGCGACGGCGAGTACGACGATCGCCAGCGGATACACCACGAAATCGCTATAGTATCCAACGAGACCGAGTTCCATCGGGACCAAGCCTTCAACGCCGAAGAAGCGATGAGATTGCCGAACGCGCGCGCGAGAAGCAACGCGGATGTACCTGACATAGCGTCGCAATCACCTCGCGCAAGGTCCGCGGCAACGATTTGGAAGCAGTCAACCGGCTGCTGCCCTCGAAACCAGCCTCGCAACGAACTGAAAAATGGCGGAACTCAGCGTGGTCCCGAATGGACAGCCAACTCGTGATCGCCGTCAACAGCGCGGCACCGTCGACGTGGCCGCGATGGCGTGCTTCGCGTCCGATGGCACGCCCTCACCCGAAGCTTGCCGCCGTCCACGCCCCATCAGCCGCGTTCGACTCCACCGCCGCGGCGACGAACTTCACGCCGCGCGCACCGTCGACCACATCGGGCACCTGCGCCGCCCGGGCCGCATCGACGGCAGCGCCAGAGCGATGCGCGCGGATGATGTCGGCGGCGTCGCGGTAGAAATTGGCGAAGGCCTCGATATAGCCTTCGGGATGCGCCGCCGGCATGCGCGACACGCGCCGGCTTTCCTGCGTCGAGCCATGGCCGCCGCGCACGAGCGTGCGGGTTTCCTCGCCATATCTGGAGAAACGCAGTTCCTCGGGCCGCGTGCCCGACCATTCGAGCCCGGCCTTGTCGCCATAGATGCGCACGGAGAGATCATTATAGTGGCCGGGCGACGTCTGGCTGGCCAGGATCGTGCCGCGTGCGCCGCCCGCCCAGCGCACCAGCACATGCGCGTTGTCGTCGAGCCGCCGTCCCGGCACGGCGGTGAACAGGTCGGCCGACACCGTCTCGGCCTCGCGGCCGCTGATGAAACTCGCCAGATTGAAGGCATGCACGCCGATATCGGCCAGCACCGCCGATTGTCCGGCACGCGCCGGGTCGGTACGCCATTCCGCCTGCTTCTGGCCGTCGGCATCGATCGGCCTAGTCAGCCAGTCCTGGATATAGGCGCCGTGCACGGAGACGATGCGGCCGAGTTCGCCCGCCGCCACCATCTCGCGCGCCTGGCGCACCATGGCGTAGCCGGTGTTGTTGAGGGTGACGACGAAGCGGCGATTTTTCTCCCGCGCCAGCGCGACCAGCGCTTGCGCCTCGCCCAGCGTCGTCGACAGCGGCTTGTCGCAGATCACATCGATGCCGGCTTCGAGAAAGGCTGTCGCGACCGGCGCATGCAGGTGGTTGGGGGTGACGATGACGACCGCCTCGATGCCGTCCGGGCGCGCAGCCTCCGCCTTTGCCATCATGCGGTAATCGGCATAGCTGCGCTCGGGCGCGATGCCGATCTCGGCGGCCGAGGCGGCGGCGTTCCCGGGGTCGGACGATAGCGCCCCGGCCACCAGCGCGATCTGGTCGTCAAGCCGCATGGCGAGGCGATGCACCGCGCCGATGAAGGCGCCCTGCCCGCCTCCCACCATGCCGACGCGCAAACGCTTGCCCGCCGATCCGTCGGATGTCGCATAGACCATGCTGATGATTCCTCCCGATAGTTTGTTTGCCCAGCACCCACTGTCGAGTTCTGTGGCGCCCCCCTCTGTCCTGCCGGACAACTCCCCCTCAAGGGGGGAGATCGGATGTCACGCCGGCTTTCGCCAATTGCCGGCGTTGCATGAAAGGCGTCGCGGTCGACGCTTCCAATCTCCCCACCTGTGGGGGAGATGTCCGGCAGGACAGAGGGGGGCGCCGTAGAGCGCTATGGTTGAACAGATCGAACTTCTTCGCTGCAGAACGGCTATCACCTTCGAACAGGATTTCCAATTTTCATATTGTAAAACGATCGTATCGCGCTAGCCTGAAATCATGAGCGGGGCGCGCAAAACATCCGGACGGTCCAGTGCCGACGAGGCGGCGACCCGCAAGCGCGGGCGCTCGCTGGCGGCGCTCGGCCATATCAAGCCGCAGACTTATGAGGAACTGCGCGCGGTGCTGTCGTCGGGCACGGTCCATTTCCCCAAGCGGCTGCGCCAGGTCGCGATCTTCCTGTGGCAGCATCCGAGCGATGTCGCGCTCGGCACCATCGCACAGGTCGCCGCGCAGGCAGGGGTGCAGCCTTCGACGCTGGTGCGCTTCGCCCAGATCTTCGGCTATGCCGGCTTTTCCGATTTCCAGGGCCTGTTCAAGGACCATGTCAAGGCGTCCTGGCCGGAGGGACGTGGCGAGCAGCGGACCGAGCCCAACGCCGACCTGCATTTCCTGCGCGGCATTGTCGGTGCCTCGCAGGCCTCGCTCGGCCGCATCGAGGCCGGCTTCGATACGGAGAGCTTCGAGAAAATGGTGGCGCTGCTTTCGGCCGCCGAGCTGATCTATGTCATCGGCTCCAAGCGTGCCTTTCCCGTCACCAGCTATCTCTCGCTGACCTTGTCGCAGCAAGGCGTGCGCAATGTGCTGGTCGACAATGTCGGCTCCACCGCGCTCGACCAGGTCGGCTGCATCGGCGGACGCGATGCGGTGCTGGCGGTCTCCTTCAGCCCCTACAATTCGATCACGCCCGACCTCGTCGCGGTCGCCCATGAGAGGCGAGCGCGGATCGTCACCATCACCGACAGCACTTTTTCTCCGCTGGTCAAGTTCTCGGACACCTGGCTGGAAGTGGTGGAACAGGACTTCGCAGGCTTCCGCTCGCTGGCGGCGTCGCTCGCCGTCGGCATGGCTTTGGTCCATGGCGTCGTGGCCCAACGGGCAGAATGATCGCGCGGTTGACTAACGAGAACTGACATTCCATATTTCCAGAAATAGAAACTTTGTTCCGGGAGGAGGAATGGAGCTTCAGCTCGACGGCAAGATGGTGCTGGTCACCGGCGCGACGCAAGGCATCGGCCGGGCGGTCGCCCAATCGCTGGCGCGTGCCGGCGCCGGCGGCCTGCTGGTCACCGGCCGCGACAGGACGCGCGGCGACGCCGTCGCTGCGGACCTTTCCCAAACCGGCACGCCGGCACACTTCGTCGCCGCCGAGCTTTCCGACCCGGCAGCCCCTGCCCTTCTTGCGCAAGCCTGCATCGACCGCTTCGGCCGCATCGACGGCCTCGTCAATGCCGCCGGCCTGACCGACCGGGCCTCCTTCCTCGATGCTACCCCCGAGGACTGGGCCTCGCTGTTCGCCGTCAATGCCCGCGCCCCTTTCTTCCTCATGCAGGCGGCGATTGCCGACATGCGGAAGCGGGGCCAGGGCGGCGCGATCGTCAACATCCTGTCGATCAACGCCCATTGCGGTTCGCCCGAGCTCGCCGTCTATTCCGCCACCAAGGGCGCGCTGGCGACGCTGACCAGGAACGCCGCCAACGCCCACCGCTTCGACCGCATCCGCGTCAACGGCATCAATGTCGGCTGGACCGATACGCCCGCCGAGCGCGTCATGCAGGCCGAGACGCTCGGCCACGGCGCGGGCTGGCTCGATGCCGCCAACGCCGCGCAGCCCTTCGGCCGGCTGTTCTCGGCGGAGGACGTGGCCAGGCTCGCCGTCTTCCTTCTCTCCGACGCCGCGGGACCGATGACCGGCGCGCTGATCGACCAGGAACAGTGGGTGATCGGAGCCAACCGGTGAGCACAGCCGCGCACGAGACGCTCGGTCCGGCCCTGTTCGGCCGCCTGCCGGCGACGGTGCAAAGGCCCGGCTATGACCGTGCCTTACTCCAGGCCGGCATGGCGCACCTCGGCGTCGGTGCCTTCCACCGCTGCCACCAGGCCGAATACACCGACGACCTCCTGGCGCGGAGCTTCGGCCGCTGGGGCGTGGTCGGCATCAACATCCGTCCGCCGGCGCTCGCCGATACGCTCGGCCGTCAGGACGGGCTCTACACCAGGCTCATCCGCCAGGATTCCCATGTCGAGGCCCGCGTCATCGGCAGCATCGTGCGCGTTGTCGACAGCCAGGCGGGCGCTATGCCCGCGCTCGAAGTGCTCTCCTCCCCGGACATCGAATTCGTGACGCTGACCGTGACCGAAAAGGGCTACTGCCATGTCCCGGCCAGCGGCGCGCTCGACCTCGACCATCCCGACATCGTCCACGATCTCGCAAACCCGCTGACGCCGCGCAGCGTGCCCGGCATTCTGGCGCGGGCGCTGGAGCAACGCATGGCCACGCACGGCCGGCCGCTGACGCTGCTCTCCTGCGACAACATCCCGGCCAACGGCACAATCCTGGAAAATGTCGTGCGGACTTTTGCCGAACGGCGCGGCAACGGCCTTGCCGGCTGGATCGCGGCCAATGCCGCCTTCCCAAGCGCCATGGTCGACCGTATCGTGCCGGCGAGCACGCAGGCCGATCTCGACGGCGTCGAGCAGCTTTTCGGCTATCACGATGGAGCCGTCGTCGCAGGCGAGCCGTTCCGGCAATGGGTGATCGAGCAGAAATTCGCCGGCCGCACGCCGCGCTGGGACCTGGTGGGGGCAACCTTCGTCGACGACGTCACGCCGTTCGAGCATCTCAAGATGCGTGTGCTGAACGGCGCCCAGACGACGCTCAGCTATCTCGGCGTGCTGGCCGGCCTCGAACACACTTCCGATGCGATGGCGGACCCGCTGCTGTCAGCCTTCGTGCGCCGCATGCTCGTCGAGGAGACTCTGCCAACGTTGAAGCCGGTGCCCGGCATGGACCCATCAGCCTATGTCGAGCAGAGCCTTGGCCGCCTGAAGAATACCGCGATCCGCCACCGCAACCACCAGATCGCCACCGACGGCTCGCAAAAGATCGTTCAACGCCTGCTCAACCCGATCCGCGATCGGCTGGGCGAGGCAAAAAGCATTGCGCTGCTGTCGGTATCCGTCGCCGGCTGGATGGCCTATCTGATCCAGGCCTCATCCCGGTTCGGCCGGCGCTGGCCGGTGTCGGACCCCTATGCCGGCAAGATCGCTGGCATAGCGGAGGCAAGCGGACGCGATGTCCCGGCGCTGGCCGCGGGCATCCTGGCGATCGACGCCATCTTCGATCCCGCTCTCGCCGCCAATGACATGTTCCGCAAGGCCGTCACATCGGCGCTCGACGGGCTGTTGTCGGACGATCCGATGGCAACCGTCAGGCGTGCATGCGCGCAACCGGCAGATGAGCGGTTGAAGCAGCCGGCACGATCTGCATAGTAGGAATCGGTCGTGAATTCACGATCAGGGGAGGCATTATGAGGCTTGGACTGCTCACCGCACCGTTCGCGGAGACGCCGCTCGACGCGGTCGCCGACTGGGCAAGCTCGGCCGGCTTCGAGGCGCTGGAAATCGCCTGCTGGCCGAAAGCCTCGGGCGCCAGCCGCCGCTATGCCGGTACAAGCCATATCGACGCCGCCGCGACCTCGCCGGCGCAGGCCAGGGACATCGCGGCAAACCTAACCGGCAAGGGGCTGACCATTTCCGGTCTCGGCTACTATCCCAATCCGCTGCATCCCGATGCCGCCCACCGCAAGACGGTGATCGACCACCTGAAGCAGGTGATCGTGCTGGCCGCGAATATGGGCGTGCCCCTGGTCAACACCTTCTGCGGCGGCGATGCCTCGAAGACCGTCGACGTCAACTGGCAGCACGCGCTCGAGGTCTGGCCCGATATCGTCGCCCATGCGCGCGACCACGGCGTCAAGCTCGCCTTCGAGAACTGCCCGATGATCTTCAGCCATGACGAATGGCCGGGCGGCCACAACATCGCCTATTCGCCGCTGGTCTGGCGCCGCATCCTCGAAACCTGGGGCGGCGATGTCGGGATGAATTTCGATCCTTCGCACCTGGTCTGGCAGATGATCGACCAGGCCCGCTTCATCAGGGAATTCGGCCCCTACATGCTGCATGTCCACGCCAAGGACCTGATGATTGATCATGATGGTTTGTACGAGCGCGGAATCCTTTCGTCTGGCATAGGCTGGCAGGTGCCGCGCATGCCGGGGCTGGGCGATGTCGGCTGGAACGGCTTCTTCTCCGGCCTTTATCGTGCCGGCTATGACGGTCCGATCATCATCGAGCACGAGGACCGGTGGTTCGAGGGCAGCGACGATAAGGTCAAGCGCGGTTTCCTGCTCGCGCGGGACGTGTTGCGACCCTTCGTGAAATGACGGCGGAAAACTGAAACGGAAACTTGAATTACGCCGCCTGAATCTCTTTCTGAGCGGCGCGGTGTAACGACTTGGAATTGAAATTAAAATCAAAGTGGAGGAAATCTGAAATGAAGAAATACCTGACCATGGCGCCGCTGCCCATTGTTCCGCTCCTTGCCGGCGCTGCCTTGCTGGCCTCGATGGGCGTCTCGTCCGCCGAGGGCAAATACACGATCGGCATCTCCAACACCGTGCAGGGCAATGGCTGGCGCGAGGAGATGGTCTGCGCCATGAAGGCGCAGGCGCTGGCCTCCGGCGAAGTGACCAAGCTCAACATCGCCCACCGCAACACCGACGCCGCCGGGCAGCTCGAGGACATCCGCAACCTGATCAGCGCGAAGGTCGACGCCATCGTCGTCAATCCGGCTGATCCCGCCGGCATCAAGGCGGGGCTGGAGGAAGCCACCAAGGCCGGCATCGTTGTCGTCGCCGTCGACCAGGCGGTCACCGAACCGTCGGCCTACATCATCTCCAACAACCAGGAACAATATGCCTATCTCGGCGCCAAATGGCTGTTCCAGCAGATGGGCGGCAAGGGTGAGGTGTTTTATATGCGCGGCGCCGCCGGCGCCTCGGCCGACAGCGACCGCGACAAGGGCTTCAAGAAGGCGCTGGCCGAATTCCCCGACGTGAAGGTCGCGCAGGAAGTGTTCACCGGCTGGCAGCAGGACCAGGCCAAGCAGCAGATGCTGTCCTTCCTCGCCACCGGCACGCCCTTCAACGGCGTGTGGACCTCGGGCATCGACAACGTCATCGTCGACGCGCTGGTGGAATCGCAGGCGCCGATGGTGCCGGTCGTCGGCGCCGACAATGCCGGTTTCGTCGGCCAACTGAATTCGGTCAAGGACCTGGTCGGGGCAGCCGTGACCAATCCCGGCTCGATCGGCGGCGCCGGCGTGACGCTCGCGCTCCAGATCCTCGACGGCAAGAAGCCGGCGCAGCAGACCGTTCTGGTCGAGCCGCAGCTCTGGGAAAACGCCACCGAGGAAGGCAAGGCCAAGCTGAAAGCCGCCGCCGATCCGTCGCTCAGCCCGGAATGGCCGGTCTCGATCTCGATCCCGGACTGGACGACGTACACCAAGGACCAGATCGTGGCTTGCAAGGGCCCGGGCGAGTAAAACAGGATTGACGAGCCGGGGCGTGCTTCTTCCTTCCCCCTTGTGGGGGAAGGTGGATCGGCGCGCAGCGCCGAGACGGATGAGGGGTGTTCCAGCGGAGTGAGACGTTAGTGCTCCCTGGAGCACCCCTCATCCGACCTCGCTTCGCGAGGCCACCTTCTCCCACAAGGGGAGAAGGGAAGGCCGGCATCGGAACTGCCAATCTCCCCCCTTGTGGGGGAGATGTCCGGCAGGACAGAGGGGGGCGCCGTAGAGTGCCAGCGATAGTTTCTTGAACGAGAATCAAACCATTTGACCACCAGCCCCCTCCTCGACGCCTCCGGCGTCGCCAAGAATTACGGCGCGGTTGCCGCGCTGCGCGACGCGTCGCTGTCCGTGCTGCCGGGCGAGGTGCATGCCCTGATGGGCGCCAATGGCGCCGGCAAGTCGACGCTGGTGAAGATCCTGACCGGCGCGGTTCCTGCCTCGGCCGGGCGCGTCCTGATCCGTGGCGAGGCGCGCGATATACGCTCGCCCGCCGCCGCGCGTCGCGCTGGCCTTCTGCCCGTCTACCAGGAACCGTCGTTGATCCCCGATCTCGACATACTGTCCAATCTGCGGCTGACCGGCACGCCTGTCGAGCCGTTCCGCGCCTGGGTGCGCGAACTCGGCGTATCAGACCTGGACCTGCGCGACACCGCGCGCGACATTCCGCTGGCGGTACTGCGCGTGCTCGACCTGGCGCGGGCGCTCGCCGTCGAACCCGACGTGCTGCTGCTCGACGAGATGACCGCGGCGCTCCCCGCCAACCTCGCTGAAAAAGTGCTGGAAGTCGTGCGTCGCCAAGGCGACAGCGGCCGTGCCGTGATCTTCATCTCGCACCGCTTCGTCGAGATCTCGGCGCTCTGCGACCGCGCCACCGTGCTGCGCGACGGCGCGACCGTCGGCGTTCTCGACATCGAGCCCGGCGTGGAGGAAAAGATCGTCGAGCTGATGCTCGGCGCCCGCATCGAGAAGACCAAGGTGGCCGCCCGCGCCGCCGGCCAGGCCGCCACGTCGGCCCCTGCCCGCCCGCGTCTTGCCGTGCACAACCTGCGCGTCGGCACCAAGCTCAACGACGTCTCCTTCGATCTCGCCGATGGCGAGGTCGTCGGCGTTGTCGCGCTCGAAGGCCAGGGCCAGGATGAATTGTTCGCCGCCCTTGCCGGCTCGATCAAACCGTCCGGCGGCACGATCGAGGTCGACGGAAAGCCGGCGAAATTCACCCATCCGATCGACGCCATCCGCGCCGGCATCGCCTATGTGCCGGGCGACCGCTCCGAGGCCCTCGCCATGCAGCGCTCGGTGCGCGAGAACATCGCGCTGCCCTTCAGCGCCGCCTTGCGCAACTGGGGGCCGATCGCCATGCGCAAGGAGCGCGCCACGGTGGCCAGCGCCATCGCGCGCCTCCAGATCGACACCCGAGCGCAAGGCGAGGTGCAGCGCCTGTCCGGCGGCAACCAGCAGAAGGTGACCATCGCCCGCTGGATCGCGGCGGACGCCCGCACCATCCTGTGCTTCGACCCGACGCGCGGCATCGATGTCGGCACCAAGCAGGAGATCTATAAATTGCTGCGCGAGCTCGCCGGCCACGGCAAGTCGGTGCTGTTCTACACCTCGGAACTCGAAGAGGTGCAGCGCGTCTGCGATCGCGTCATCGTCATCTTCGGCGGCCGCGTCGTCGATATCTTCCCGGTCGAGGAGGCGGACGAGCCGGCACTGATGCGCGCCGCCTACGGCCTGCCGCGCGGCGTCAAGGCCGATGTCGGCATCTTGGCGGACCCGACAGCAAGTGCCCCGGATGCACCGGAGGCGACGCCATGAGCCATCTCCTGCGCCGCCAGGGCTGGGTCGCCGGCCTGTTCGCTCTCCTCATCGTGCTGTTCGTCATCACCAAGCTGATCCAGCCCGGCTATGGCAGCGGCGATTTCGGCTCGCTGGCGCGGGCCGTCTTGCCCTACGCCTTTGCCGTGGCCGCGCAGACCGTCGTCGTCATCGCCGGCGGCATCGACCTGTCGGTCGCCGCCATGATGGCGCTGACCAGCGTCACCGCCGCCTCGATGATGGCCGGCGCCTCGGAAGAATACGCGCTGTTCGTGGTGCCTTTCGTGCTGGCCATGGGTTTTGTGCTTGGCGCGCTCAACGGCCTGCTCATTGTCGTCACCCGCGTCCCCGACATCGTGGTGACGCTCGCCATGCTGTTCGTGCTGCAAGGGGCGGCCCTTCTGGTGCTCGGCGCGCCGGGCGGGGCCGCCGCCGAATGGCTGAAGGCGATGATTTCAGGCACCGTGCCGATACCGGGCCTGCCGCAGAACATCGACGCCTGGCTGCCGAAGGCGCTGCTGGTGCTGATCATCTGTCTCTGCATCGTCTGGATACCGCTGAGGCGCTCGCGCCTCGGCCTGTCCATCTACGCCATCGGCTCGAGCGAGCTGGCGGCTTTCCGCAGCGGCGTGCCGGTCAAGCGCACCCGCATCATCGCCTATGCGCTGTCGGGCCTGTTCGCGGCCATGGGCGGCCTGGCGCTGACCATGAGCACCGGCATCGGCGCCCCCATCCCCGGCCCCTATCTGCTCGCCAGCGTCGCGGCCGTGGTGCTGGGCGGCGTGGCGCTGGGCGGCGGCAAGGGCGGCCTGCTCGGCCCCATCGTCGCCGTCTTCGTGCTGCGCTTGGTGCGCACCGACCTCACCCTGCTTGCCATCGACCCCAACGTCACCGCCATCATCGAGGGCCTGATCATGGTCGCCGTGGTGATGTTCGGGGCGTTCATTACGATGCGGGGGCGGCAGTCGTGAGGGGGAATGACTTGGCGCGTAGCGCCCTACGGCGCCCCCCTCTGTCCTGCCGGACATCTCCCCCTCAAGGGGGGAGATTGGCAGCTTCGGCGCCTCGCTCATTCTTGCAACCCCGACAATTTGCGAAAGCCGTCGCGCGATCCGATCTCCCCCCTGGAGGGGGAGATGGCCGGCAGGCCAGAGGGGGGCGCCGTAGGGCGCCAGCCTCGCAGAATCCCGCCCCATCGCAGTCACGAGCAGCCCCATGAGCACCACCGCGATCACACCCGTCCCCTTCGGCCGCCGCGTCAAACGCTTCATGGCCGACCGGCCGCTGATCCCGCTGATCATCCTGCTGGTCGTCCTGGTTGTGATTTTGCAGATCCTGCGCCCCGGCATCGTCAACGAGCGCTGGATCGCCAACACCATCAAATTCGCCATTCCCCTGGCGATCCTCGCCGGCTGCCAGACCATGACCATGCTGACCGGCGGCATTGATCTCTCGGTCGGCACGGTGGCGACGATGAGCGCCTTCATCATGGCTACCCAAGCCGTCAACCAGGACCCGGCCGTGGCCTTCCTCCTGGCGATGATGCCGGCGGTGCTGATCGGCCTCGTCAACGGCATCGGCGTCGGCGTCTTCCGCGTCCATCCGCTGATCATGACGCTGGGCACCAGCCTGATCGGCACCGGCTTCCTGCAGGTCTATCAACGCACGGTGATCGCCTCGGGCGCCAAGATCCCTGATTTCCTCGCTTGGCTCGGCACCGGCGTGACCGCGGGGTTTCCCAACGCGCTGCTTCTGTTCATCCCGGTCGCGGTGCTGATCGTCTTCGGCTTGAACCGCACCGGTTTCGGCCGCCTGCTCTATGCCGTCGGCGACAATGAGCGCGCGACCCGCCTCTCCGGCGTGCGCTACTGGCAGGTCATCACCGCACTCTACATCCTCTCCAGCCTGCTCGCCGGCATCACCGGCCTGCTCTATATCGGCCTGATCAAGGCCCCATCCCTGTCCCTTGCCGAACCGCTGGTGCTGCCCTCGGTCGCCGCCGCCGTCATCGGCGGCACGTCCATTTTCGGCGGCCGCGGCGGCTATACCGGCACCATCATCGGTGCCTTGATCCTGACCGTGCTGACGACGCTGCTGACGATTTTGCAGATGCCGGAGGGGGCAAGAAGGATCCTGTTCGGCCTGATCGTCCTGTTCGTGACCGCGGCCTATCTGCGGATCGTGGAGGAGCGGTAGGGAGGGGCCGCCGGCCCATCCCTCGAAACACCAACGCAGTAACCGCGCTCACTTCACCGTGATGCTCATGCCGCTGAGATCGGCGTTGACTTGCAGCCCTACCTGCCTGCCCGTGAGCTCGAGCTGGGCGCCCTTGTCGTTCGTCATGACGATCACCTGGGCGCCTTTGCCGAGCGCGCCGCCGCCGCCCGCTGCGCCGTACACCCCGGTCACGTCCCGCGCGCGCTTGATATGACGCACGGTGCCCCGGAAATAGGTCTTGGAGGCACCGAAGGCGAGGCCGCCCGAGATGCCGCCGACCGAGATCGGATACCGGCGGCCATGGAAGGTCAGCGTGCCCTCGCCTCCGGAGCCACCGATGAAGAAGGCCGCCTTGTAGACAGAGAAGCGGATCGTTCCGCTGTCGGCGTGCGCGGCACTGGCAAAGCCAACGCCCGCGGCGGTGATGACGGCAATCGCGACTGAACGAAATCTGGACGAAATCTTCATGACGAAGCGCTCCTCAAGATTGCGCCTACCGGCCGGGCCGGGACGTCGGCGTCGCATCGAAGTTCATGGCTAAACAGTCTCGCCCATCATTGGTTCCAAGCACACGGTCTCGCTCCGGCCGTGAGGAGACAGTCACGAAACGGGGCGGCCAGTGGGTGAATTGTCCAGCGGCCGCGGGCGGCGTCGCGGATTGAGCATGGGAGCACGGGAGAACCTTGCCGCCATCTGGAGCGGGCCTCGTGAAACCTTTTGATTTTTAGGCCGTTGTCGCCGTTACATCCGAGGCTGAACTCATGCCGAAATCGGTCGACGGCGCCAGGCGGCGCAAGGCAGGGAAGTCGCACCAGGAGAAGGCCTCGACTGTCGAAGTTGCGTCCGAGGTCGTGGGCGAACCTGCGCCGCCGCCTGGGGCCATCGAACCCGGTCCGGAGCTGACGCCGCAGGAGGCCGAGGAGGCGCGCAAGCGATACCTGCTGAGGCGCTTCTGGATCAGCGCGCGCGGCTACTGGAGCACGCGCGGCGACAAGCTGGCCTGGCCGTTTACAATCGGGCTGTTGCTGCTGATATGCATCAATGTCGGCTTCCAGTACGGGATCAACATCTGGAACCGCTCGATCTTCGACGCCATCGAGCAGCGCGACGCCCACACCGTCTATGTGCTCAGTGCCGTGTTCCCGCCGCTCGTGGTTGGAAGCGCAAGTCTTGTCGTTGCGCAAGTCTACCTTCGCATGACGATCCAGCGCCGCTGGCGTTCCTGGTCGACCACCGCGATCATCGCGCGCTGGCTGGCAAGCGGCCGCTATTATCAGCTGAACCTCGTGAGCGGCGACCACACGAACCCTGAAGCCCGCATAGCGGAGGATTTGCGGATTGCGACGGAGTCGCCCGTGGATTTCATTTCCGGTGTCCTCAACGCGTTTCTGTCGGCCTCCACCTTCATCGTGGTGCTGTGGACGATCGGTGGGGCGCTGACTTTGCCGGTCGGAAGTTGGAGCATCACCATCCCCGGCTTCCTCGTGGTGACCGCGGTGATCTACGCCGCCATCACCTCCACCTCGATGGTGGTCATCGGCCGCCATTTCGTGCGGCTATCCGAGCAGAAGAACCAGGCGGAAGCCGATTTCCGCTACACGCTGACGCGCGTGCGCGAAAACGGCGAGAGCATCGCCTTGCTCGGGGGCGAGGAGGAGGAGCGCAGCGGCATCGACAAGACGTTCGGCACGGTGCTCCGGCAATGGGCGCTGCTGACAGGCCAGCACATGCGCACAGCCCTGGTGTCGCAGGGGTCGAGCCTGTTTGCGCCGGTCGTGCCGGTCTTGCTTTGCGCGCCAAAATTTCTCGAAGGCAGCATGAGCCTCGGGCAGGTCATGCAGGCCGCCTCCGCCTTCGCCATCGTGCAGGGCGCGTTCGGATGGCTGGTCGACAACTATCCCCGTCTCGCCGACTGGAACGCCTCGGCACGGCGTATCGCCTCGCTGATGATGTCGCTCGACGGGCTGGAGCGCGCTGAACGCAGCGATGCGCTGGGACGCATCAGGCACGGCGAAACCGAAGACGGCGCGATGCTCAGCCTGGACAATCTCTCGGTGTCGCTCGACGACGGCACCGGCGTGGTCAAGGAAACCGAGGTCGAGATCGAGCCTGGCGAGCGGGTGCTGGTGGCCGGCGAATCCGGTTCCGGCAAGAGCACGCTGGTGCGGGCCGTCGCGGGTCTGTGGCCGTGGGGTGGCGGCAGCGTCGACTTCCACCCCGGCAGGCGGCTGTTCATGTTACCGCAACGTCCCTACATCCCCTCCGGGACGCTGCGCCGCGCGGTCGCCTATCCGGCCGCCGCCGACAATTGGACGCTGGAGAAGATCAATGCCGCCCTGGAAAAAGTGGGGCTCGATTATCTCACCGGCCGGATCGAGGAGGACGCGCCCTGGGACCAGACCCTGTCCGGTGGCGAAAAGCAGCGGCTCGCCTTCGCGCGCCTCCTCTTACACCACCCCGATATCGTCGTGCTGGACGAAGCGACGTCGGCCCTCGATGAGAAGAGCCAGGACAAGATGATGGAGACCGTCATCCATGAATTGCCGAAGGTGACGATCATAAGCGTCGCGCATCGCGCCGAGCTGGAGGCCTTCCACAGCCGCAAGATCACACTGGAGCGGCGCGAGGGCGGCGCGAAGCTTGTCAGCGACATCGATCTTGTGCCGCGCAAGGGCAGACGAAACTTGCTCGGGCGCGCCTTGTGGGGCTCCGGCGCTCCGGCCCAAAGGCCGCGCGAGCTGGAGTAAAGCCTACTTCGTCCCTCCTCAGCGGCCGCTCAGCGCCGCGACGCGGTCGAGGGCGGCGCCGAGGCCTTTCAGGGAGACGGGGAAGTTGAGCTTGGTCTCGGCGTCGGTGATGACGTTGAGCGTCAATACGCCGCCCGCCTTCAGCTTCTGCACCAGCGCCCGGTCGATCGGAAACTGCGCCACGCATCCGTTCGGCAGGCAGGTGCGGAACCGCAACTGGCCGAGGGGCGGCTGGTCGTCGATCTGGATCGTCACGCCTGGATCGAACAGGATGCCGAAAGGCAGAAGCAGGGTTCCGCTCAATCCACCCTTCGGCCCCGAGCGCAACTCCACCGCCAGCAGCCTCTGGCCGTTCTTCTGCGTCTGGTCCTGCGAAACCGAGCAGGACCGTGCATTGTCCTGGATGGTGCAGGCCAGGCTCCAGTCCTGATAGGTCTCCTGGAGCGACGACGCGCCGTTTGGAAGCGTGGCCGCCTGCTGCTGTTGCGCACAGGCACTCGATGCGGCCAGGGCCGCCGCGCAGAGTGCGGCCGCCTTCAGAAGAACAAATCTGTCAAACAACGATTGCGACTTTCTCTTTCGGGGTTTTTACGCGCATGGCCCCGAAAACCGGTGCGATCTTCGGGATCCGAGGGCACCGTCATCTGCCTCACGCAGGGTGCAAAAGCAATTCCAAAGCACCTCGCCCGAATCCGTTTCGGCCGGCGCGCTTCAGGTACAGACCCACTCGCGGATCTTGCATTCGGTTCCCGCCGCCTCGCAGGCATGCAAAGCGAGGTCTTCCGCGTCCCTGCGGGTCTCGGCCGAGTTCGCGCCCCACGGCGTCAGCCGGTCGCTCTGCTTCTCCTTAGCCACGGCCAGGGCGCCGCAGTGCTTGTAGGGAAAGCCCGTCTCGTCGTCGTCTGTCCAATGGCGGTGGTTGCGGAATACGGTGACAACAGTGCAGCCCTTGCCGCCGGCGTTCTCGCAATATTTCATCGCGGCATCCTTCGCCTCCTGGCGCTTGTCGGCGCCCCAGAAGAAGCCGTGCTTGGTATCGACGCTGGAATAGGCGATCGCTCCCCAGATGCCCTTTTCCTCCTTCGGCTCCGGCTCCGGCGGCGCCACAAGGTCGGCCGAGACAACCTGCCCGCTCCACAGCAGGGCCATGCACAAAACTGCCAGACGTCGCGATTTCATGGTCTGCAATCCTTTCCAGGAGCCCTCGCCCATTCGCCTATCCCGTAGCTCACTTCGACGCGGACGCGATCGAGATCACCACGCAGCTGTTGCCGGTCGGCAGCAGAAGCGCTTCGCCCGAATTGCCGCCGAGCTCGTACACTTCCACCTGGCCGAGATGGTCGGTGATCTTGCTGCCTTGCGGAAGGATGGAGGGAATGTCGGAGCAAGCGCTGGCGAACGGCGCCACCCGCACCATCGCGCCTTCGCAGCCGGAAGCGGTGGGCGATGCGAAAACCACGCCGGCGGCCGGTCCGCTGTATTTTTCCGTCGCATAATCCATGCCGACGAGGGCCTGCACGGCGTGCTTGTCGGCGGCCTGGTCGTTCCACAAGGATTTGACGCTGTATTTCGAGCCCGTCGTCAGGACCTGTCCGAGCACCGGAAAGATCGTCGAGCAGGCCTGCACGCCGGCCTGTTTGACATGTTCGAGGAAAGGCGAGTCCGGCAATGCGGGCGGCGTCGTGCCGGCCTGGGCGGCAGTCGGGGTGCCGACGAGGCCGGCGATCGCGGCATAGTTGGCGGCGGCGAAGCCGATGCCGATCATGGCCAGACCCAGCAGCGAGAAGCCGAGAACGCGCGGCCACCGTCGCTGCGGCTCGGCGACCCTCTTGCGATCGGGCTCGACGATCCTCTTGCGGTCCGGCTCCACGCTCGGGCCGCGCGCTGGGGAGATGAACGGGTCTTGCTGGCTCACGGTGCTGCCTCGGTTATTTGATTGGCGCAAGGGCCTCGGACAGTCCCTTGAGCGTTGCGGTCACGGTAATCGTCTGGCCGTCGACGGTCGGGTAGGAGATCGCCGGCGTCGCTTTCTGCACTATCTGCTGGCGCATGATAGGCCCCACCGGCAGCATGCCGACGCAGACCATTTCGTTGCAGCCGTTCAAGCGAACGCCGATCGGGTCGCGGCCGTCGAACTTCACCGACACAAGGCCGTCGCTCTTCGCGTTCGGCGCGGTGCGCAGGATCATGTAGGGCTTGCCGTCCTGCGTGGCGGCGAGCGACCAGCTGAAGGCCATCTTGCCAGTCCCGTCCTCGATCACCTGCGAAACGTTGCAGACTTTCTTGCGCGCCTTGAGGTTCTCGTCGCAGATCAGAGTCCAGTTCTCGAAGGGGCGGATGGTGCGCTGGTATTGGCCCAGCTTCACCTCCGGCGGCACCGCCACCTCGGACGGCTTGATCCTGTAGGGCGCGGTCGCTTGCGCGGCGGCCGACCCGGCGGCCAGGGAGAGGCCGCCGGCAGCCGCCAGGCAGGTCAGGAGGAAGAGCCGGGCATGATGGCTGGTTGCCCCGTTCATTCCCGCCTCAGTTCAACGTAAGGCTCAGGCCGGCGCCGACACCGACATTTCCGCCCGCCGCCGTGCCCGAGACATTGCCGCGGATACGGCCGTCCTCGCTGGTGTAGCCGGCGCCGAAGGCGAAGGCGCCCGCATCCCGCCAGAAGCCGCCGCCGACCGCCACGCTCAGCTTGCCGGGCCGGTCGTCATAGCGCAGCGAGGCAGCCGCAAGGCCGATTGCCGCCGCTTGCCGGGCTTCGTCGCGGATGCCGCTGATGTCCGAATTCAGCTGGCCGAGTTTCTGGTCGGTATAGTCGTTGGCCTGTTGCAGGGTCGTGGCCGCCACCTTGTCGGTATAGGTGTTGGATGTGCTGATGGCGGTGTCCAGGCCCTTGGTCAGCTGGTTGACATTGACCGCATCGGTGCCGGCGACACCGGGGCCGACATTGGAGATGACGACCGGCGCGTTGACGTCTCCACCTTGCAGCGTGATGCTGTTCTTCTTGCTGCCGTCCGGATTGGTGTCGTAGGTCACCGCCGTCTGGTTGAGATTTCCGACGCCGGTTTGCAGGTCCTCGATCGCCTGGTTGGAGGCGAAGAGCTGCGAACCGTTGATCGCGTCGGTGCTGTCGGCTGCGACCCGTCCGGCAGCGACATTGGTGATCGTCCTCTCCGCGCCAGCATCGCCGACGCTGACCGTTCCGATCGGCGTCGTGCCGGCAAAAGCGTAGGTCTTGCCGTTGATGACGGTGCTCGACGTGCCGACGGCGGTCTGCGTCACCGAGCCGGAGCCGAGCGCCACGTCGTTGGCGTTGTTGGCCTGCGCGCCCTGGCCGAGCGCGACCGCGCCCTGCCCGGTGGCCGTCGAGCCATGGCCGGCGGCCAGGCTGTCGGTGCCGCTGGCCACGCTTTCAGGTCCGATCGCCACGGCGTCGGTGCCGCCGGCGATGCTGTCGGCCAGTGTCGAATTGGCGTGGAAGTACTTGATGCCGCCGCCATTGTTGATGGTGGTCAGCGCGTTGTCGACGGCCGTGAGGCCGTCATAGACGGTCGAGTAATTGTTGCCCTGGATGGTGTAGGTCGGGCCGGTGACCGAGCCGTCGGGATTGAGGACGGTGGTGCCGCCGAACAGGCTGCTGACATTCTGCTCCAGGCCGCGCAACTGCGAAACGTTGACGCCGTCGGTGTCGGCCGAGCCGGCCGCGACATTGGTGAGCTTGCGCTCGGCCCCGGCACCGCCGATCGACACCTCGCCCACCGAGGTCTGCGGGGCGGTCAGCGCAAAAGCCGTGTAGCCGGCCTGCGCGCCGACCGAGGTGATGGACTGCGCGCCCAGCGCCACGCTGTTGATGAAGGTGCTTTGGGCGCCGGCGCCGAGCGCCACCGACTGGATGCCGGAAGCGAGCGAATTGGTGCCGAACGCCAGGCCGTCGGCCAGCATCACATGCGCGTTCTGGCCGATGGCCGTTCCGCCGGGCGCTGTCTGGTCGACGACGGCGCCGTTGCCGATGCCGATGCCGTTATCGCCGTTGACGACCGTGGTCGGACCGACCGCGACCGATTCCGCGCCGACCGCCAGCGAGTCGGCCGCCACCGAATTGGCATGGAAATACTTGGTCGAGGTCGCCGATACGGCGGCGATGGCGCCGGCGAGCTGGCGCACCGTCACCGCGTCGTGATCCTGCGTGCCGTCGGCCACGTTGGTGATCTGCCGGTAGGATGTAGCGTTGCCGACCGACACGGCGCCGAGCAGCGTCTTGTCGGTGGTGTTGTACTCGATGAAGTTGGATGGGCCGGCGGGCAGTTGCCCGGTAACCGGAGCGATCGGGCGATCGGAGACCGAACCCGAACCGAGCGCCACGCTGCCGTCGGTGCTGGCCAGGGTGCCGCGGCCAAGCGACAGCGCGCTGTCCCCGGTTGCGGTCGCCTGGTAGCCGACAGCCGTGGAGCCGACGCCCTGTGCGAAGGAATCGGTCTGCGCCAGGCCGGCTTCGTTGGTGCGGGCGTAGCGGATGCCGATGCCGTTGGCGTCGGTATAGGCGGTCGAGGTGTCGCCGGCGATGTTGTTGATCGTGTTGCCGAGATCGGTCACGCCAGTGCCGATATTGGCGATATCGGTCGTGTTCTGCGTCACCTGCTGGTTGGTGGCGAAGAGCTGCGAGCCGTTGACGGCATCGGTCGAACCGCCGTTCAACTGTCCGGCCGCGACATTCTGGATCTGGCGCTCGGCGCCCGCCGAGCCGACCGAGAAGGCGCCGGCTGGAGTGCCGCCGGCGAAGGTGTAGTTGACGCCGCCGATCGTCGTGCCGCCGACTGCGGTCGTCGCGCCCGACGCCGAATTCAGGCCGATCGCCACGTCGCCGGCATTGTTGGCCACCGCATTGGGACCGACGGCGACGGAATCGGCTCCAAGAGCCTGCGAATCCGCCAGGATCGAGTTGGCGTGGAAATATTTGATGCCGCCGCCGACATTGATGTTGTTGAGCGTGACGCCGATGGCGTCGACCGCCTGGTTGGTGGCGAAGAGCTGCGAACCATTGATGGCATCGGTCGAGAGCGCACTGATCCGCCCCGCCGCCAGGTTGGTGAGCGTGCGTTCGGCGCCGGGCGCGCCGATGCTGACGGTCGAGAGCGGGTTGGTGCCCTGGAAGGCATAGGTGGTGCCGTTGACCACCCCGCTCGCCGTGCCGACCGCCGTGGCGGTCACCGAGCCGGAGCCGAGCGCCACGTCGCCGGAGCTTGCCGCCGCCGTCGCGCCGTCGCCCAGCGCGACATTGCCGGCGAGGCCGGCCGCGCCCGCCGTGGAACCGTTGCCGAGCGCCACCGAGCCCTGCCCGATCGCCTTGTTGCTGTTGCCGATGGCGACGGCGCCGTTGGCCATATTGGCCGCGGTGGCGGTCGCCGTGCCGTCGCTGTTTGCGATGTTGTTGGCGCCGCCGGTGAAGGCGCCGGTGCCGCTGGCATAGCTCGGATCGCCGATGGAAACCGCGCCGTCGCCATAGGCGGTGTTGCCGGACCCGATGGAGACGGCCTTGCCGCCGGTCGCCACCGCATTGGTGCCCATCGCGACCGCTCCGGCGGAATCCGCCCTGGTGTTTGCGCCCATGGCGATGGTGTTGTCAGCCGTCGCGTTTGTCGAGGGGCCGATGGCGATGGCATTGGTTCCGCTCGCGGTGCTGGTGGCGCCCACGGCGATGGAGTAGACGCCGGAGGCAGTGGAGCCCGCGCTGCCTACGACGGTGGCGCCGGCGCCAGTGGCGTTGACGGAAACGCCAAGCGCCACGGCCTGCGTTGCCGTCGCTTTGGTGGAGGAGCCCATGGCGATAGCACCATCCTCGGTAGCATTGGCCAGCGTACCCAGCGCCATCGCGTTGTTCTTATTCGCAAGCGCGCTGGTGCCAAGCGCCATGGAATTGATCGCCGAGGCATTGGCTTGAAAGCCGCCCGCGAAGGAAGTGGCGCCCGTGGCCTGGGCCGCCGTTCCGATCGCAATTGCGTTCTCGGCTCCTCCGTTCGCGTTGATGCCCAAAGAGACTGCCTGAACCCCGCTGGAGATCGCCCCACCGCCGATCGCTGTGCTGTTCACACCGCTGGCAGTGGTGGATTCGCCTAAAGCCAGGGTGTTTGCCTGGCTCGCGGCCGCGCCAGCGCCCAAGGCGACCGCATTGATGGCGCTGGCCTTTGAGAGAGATCCCATGGATACGGCCCCAGTTCCCGAGGCATTCGCGCCGGGGCCGACCGCGACGGATAAATTGGCGGCGGCGTTTGCATTGTTGCCGAGCGCGACGCCTGAGGTTGCGGTGCTGGCTACGATTGCACCCGAGCCTATCGCAACAGCACCACCGCTGGCGAGCGCCTGCGCTTGGTTACCCATGGCAATCCCGAAGGCTCCCGACGCAACTGTGGTGGCCCCGAGAGCGACCGAGTTGATGCCCGATGCCGCGGCTGTGACGCCCATCGCTATGGCGCTCGTGCCCGTTGCCTTGCTTGAGCGTCCGATCGCAGTGGCGTCGACCTGAGACGCCAGTACGTCCGTGCCAATTGCGATAGCGCTCTCTTGAAGGGCGCCCCCTCCCGCAACGGTTCGGTTACCAAGATTGACGGCGTTGATTGCGGTCGCGGTCGCTTGGAAGCCGATGGCGATGGCATTCTGGTTGCTTGCGACGGCGTTGTTACCTTGGGCAAACGAATCCAGCCCGGATGCTGTTGCCCCATGCCCGAGCGCCGTCGCGCGCAGCCCGGTCGCCCGAGTGACATAGCCGATCGCGGTAGACTCCACTCCGTCGGCACGCGCGTTCAGGCCAAAGGCCGCCGCTCCTGCGCCCGCAACCGAGTTGACGCCAATGGAGCTTGCTCCGTCCGCGGTGGCCTGGGCATTCCCGCCCAGGGCGAGTGCGTTGACGCCGTTTGCGCCTGCGAAGACACCTATGCCTATGGAGTTGAGGCCATTGACGCTCATCGCATAGCCGATGGCGATCGCGGCATCGCCCGTTGCACTGTTGGCGGTGCCCAACGCCACGCTGTTATTGCCATTCGCTTGGGTGCCGTTACCGATGGCGACGGCGTTGCCCCCTGTCGCCGAACCGCCGCCAGCCTGGTATTGTGCCTGGGCCGGCGTCACAGCCATGCCGATCGCTAAGGCGCCCAGCATCGCGGCCGCCGCCGACATCCCGCCGACGCCCAGCATCCCCAGTCCCAGGCGCTTGCGCCGCATGCCGAGCACGCTATGAGCCAGACGCAGCACCGCCATCAGGCGGCGCCGGGCCGAACGGGAGCGAGGATCTGCATTCGCGATCCAGTGCCCGGCGAAATGCGCCGCACGACGCTGAACAAAAGAGCCGCTCGAAATGTGGCCGCCCGAAATCTGATTGTCGGTCATGGTTCCCTCTCCGCTGGCCGGCACGAAATGTGACAATTCCGCTCGACAGCAGAAAGACATGATTCCCGCTCGCGGTATTTCACGAAATTGCTGTGTTGTGAGAAAAGATCCGAGCATATAGGCGGAGGTTAACGGCTCGTTACCTTAGCAACTGCTTTAAAACCAAGTAATCAAATAATGACGAGAGCGCGATTTCATCTAACCTTGGTCTTAAACTTGGCCACCCGCGCCTGCATCGGCGTCATCTGCCGGTGTTTCTTCATCATCGTAGTGAAGTGGCTCTGGCTTGAAAAACCGCTGAGATGGGCGATGTCGGCGATGGTCATGCGGCTGTCGGCAAGCAGTCTTTCCGCGAAATCCAGCCTGAGATCGAGGACATACTGATGCGGCGGCATGCCGAACGTCTTGGAGAAGGCGCGCACGAAGTGATAGGAGGAAAACCCGCAGACAGCGGCCATTTCGGCAAGCGCCAGCTTGCGCGAGAAGTTCTCGTTCAGGAACTCCTGCACCTTGCGCGCGCTCCGGACGGAAAGCCCACCCTTCACGTTGAACAGCGGCTGCCGCGCCGAATTGGTTCCGGAAACCGATCCGGGGAAACCATCATCACCCGGCATTTCTCGGCCTCCTGATACTTCCCAGTTGAACTTCAACCCGAGGCCTCCCTCCCCGTTCCCCTGAAAAACAATTCGTGATTGATCGAAGCGCGCCCGCATTGCCAACCCCGCTCATGTGATCGATCCGGCCGGACGGCAAACAATGCGCGAACTGAATGGCATTCCAATGACTCCAGCAAAGCTTGGGGCATAAGATGGTGACGGACGTATTTTGAAAAACTCCGGAAGCTTTGTAGGAAATTCCGGTCCTGGATGGTCGGCCAGCAGGTGTTGCTACTTTGCCATAGTCGGGCCTTCAGGTCCTGAGCGAAGCATTCCGGCCTCGCCCGGCGTTCTTCCCCTGTATTTCTTCATGGTCGCGGCCAGATGGCTCTGATCCGAGAATCCGGCGAGGTAGGCGATTTCCGCGATCGGCAACTCGCCGCCGGCCAGCAGCTTTTCCGCAAGGTCCAGGCGCAGGTTGATCAGATACCGATGCGGCGGCATGCCGAACGTCCTGGCGAACCTTGCGATAAAATGATTTGGTGACACCCCCGCGACCGATGCGAGCTCGGCGACCATGACTTTTCGCACGAAGTTCTGGTCGAGATACTCTCGCACGCGGCGGGCGCCAACGGCCGAGAGCCCGCCTTTGGACGACGCGGCCTGCCTGTTGCGGCCCGTGTAGGTGCGCAGCAGATGAACCCCGAACACCGTCAGCAGCGAGTCCAGGTAAAGCTCGTCGGGCGGCAGCCTGCCCGTCAGTTCGGCAGTGATCATCTGCGCTATGTTGAGCGCCCTCAGGTCAACCGTGCCGAACGCGGGCGGCTCGAGTTCCACGTCCGGGAGGTCGAGTTCATGGGCCGCCAGCTCGGACAGCGCTTCGGGAGAGATGGAAACGACAGCGTTCTCCCTGGTCTGCGACCAGGCCAGCCTGCTGTCGACGCCCGCTGGGTTGATGACGAGACAGCCGACCGGCGCATCGTACTGCGTGATCCTGTCGCTGCCGAGCGAGGCTCTCAGTTTGCGTGCCGGCCTCAGCACGACCCCCGTCGAATGCTCCCTGGCCAGGAATTTCTGAGATCCAGGGCTGCGGACGGAATAGATGACGCTGCCGCGGGCGGTGGCTCTTCTGGGACCAGCACTTTCCGGAATGATATCCAGGACGTATCGAGCTGTCCGCTCTTGATCGACGCCCCGGGAATCGCCGCTTTCCCGAGCCCCGTCCGCATGTGTCATACACGTCGCCTCAGCCGGCTTACCGCCGCTTGGTATCCCCTTCCCCTAACCCGGACTCAACGTAACGTACACGCCTCGGATTGGAAAGAACTTCCACGCGCAAAGAAAATTCTTTATTCGAGATAAGAAAGAAGAATTGACCGTCGAAGGAAGTTCAGCAGCATTTCTACCGTCAATAGCGAAGAGCCTTGACGGTTCTTCGCTACGGATTCGTCGGCCGGCGGAAGCGGCAACGCATCCCTCACGAAGGAAGAGTTCACATGCACGGCTGTGTCGGCCCCGTGTTCCGACAGCGTTGTTCGGTATCAGTGGCACGCAACGGCGCGGCGCGGAGCCAGTCGTTCACGGCCGTCTATTGCGCGTCCCCGCGACCTTTCTCGTAAAGATCCCACGCGAGTTCCACAAAAGCCAGAAGCACATCATCCTTGTCCCAGCCGGCCGCGACCGCCGCCTCGACGATTTCGCCCACGAGAGGCAATAATTGGCGCTGGCAGGCGAGCGGGATGTCAGCCTCGGACTCATCCACTGGAGGTCCATCGAAGTTGAACTTCATCGTTTGGCGCTCCCCTCGCCATCAAACGAAATGCTACTCGTTCCCAACAAACGAAGTGCTATTCGCCAGACCTTATTCCTATACAATAAGTCCAACATTAAACATAGCAGGCTAGGCCGCCAAGGGCGCCCAACACCGGATAATCCGTGTATCGACCGGCTGTCCTATTGACGCTGGGGAAGCGTTATTTCATCACTGCCAAGGCAAGCTGCCGAATGGACACCCGTCGGCCGCGCCGTCATGAAGCACGAGGAGTTGCCCGGGTTCGGAGACGAACCAGGCGAACGAACCCCAGGCAAGCTGCGCGACGGTCTTCTTGAAGCCGGCTGACTGGCGGTCCTGATAGGCGGTCAGGAACGCGATCTGCTTTCGGTCGAAACCGGCTGCGTCCGTGACGGCATGGAGGGCATCGCGCCGGCGATCCGTGATGGCGCCATCGGTCGCCACCACTTCCACGAACAGGATCAAGGGCTCCTTGCGGCCGAGATCGGCGAGGATGATGTCGGGCAGGTTCCTGTCGGCCTCGATCTTGAGGCCGATCGCACTGGCGATGGCGTCGTCGCGAAGGACCACCTTGTTGCCGCTTTCGCTCAGCCACAACATGGCAGGCGCGGCGAGAAACCGTTTGGCGAACACCTCGATGACGGCTTGCGCGATGACCGAACTCGGTCCCGGCGCCAAAAGCCTCGTGTCGCCGTTCGGAAAGGTGACGCGGATGCCGGCGGTGTTGGCGACGGCGCCGGCGCGCATGATGGTCACGCGGGCCAGCGCGCCCTTGCTGAGATGCGTTTCCTGGAAGTCCGCGATGGCGGTTTCCAGCGCCTCGCCTTCCAGCGCCGGGTCGAACAGGGCGGCAAACGCCGCCCTCAGCGCATAGCGGGGCTGGCCCGAAGTCGTCGGCAGATCCTCGCGACGCAGCACCGCGCCGATCGCCACCAGACCGTCGCGCAGCGTCTCGTCGCGGATGGGCTCGCGCGTATTGTCCGCGTACCAGCGCGATCCCGCGACGGCGCCGTTCTTGCGCAGGACGGTTGCGGCATAGGCATCCCGGTCCGCATCGTCCGCCAGCGCCGCCTGCTCGCGGGTCATGCGGTAGACATGGACGGGGCCCAGGAATCGCCCCGAACCCTCGACGGCGCCGATGTAGAGAGCGGCAAACACGGTGCTGGCGGCAAGTTCGCGGATGCAATAGATGCGGTTCGGCGTGCCCTCCGGAAAGATCAGCGGCAGGCGCCCGGCGACAAGATCGCGCGTCGCATAGGGCGGCCGTGCCATCATGCAGGCTCACCGTAGAGGCGGCTGCATTCCGCCTCGATTTTTTCGCGCGTCGCACCGGCTGCGACGAGCTTCGCCAACGTGCTGGTGCTCTTGGGCGGCGGCAGCGGCAGCGCTTCCATCTCGAAGGCGGAAACGGCGACGCTGCCGCTGATGCAGCGGAAAAGATCATCGACGACGCGGCTGTTCAAAAGCGCCGCCACGACCGCTGCCGGCACCTTCGCGCTGCCGGTCGCGCGGACCATGTTGAGATGGTTTTCGACGACGACGCCGCCATGCGCATCGATGAATTCCTGGCCAAGTTCGGCGGCGATCAGGCGCCGGGCCTGTTCCTTGGCGGTCGTGCGCTGGACGAGGATGCAGGGCTCCTCGACAAGCAGCCAGCCGTCGCCGGCCTCCAGCTTGAAATAGGGAGCATGGTTCTTCTTGCGCGCGCGATAGGCGAACTGGCCGTCGGCGGTCACGGCTTCGGCCCAGATCAACGGATGCACCCCCTTGCCGCCGGCGCGATCGCGCAATTGACCCTTGAAGCGGTTCCAGACCAGCGGGCCGGTCGAAACCCCATAACCCCAGTCGGCAAGGCGATGCGTCATCGTCTCGGCCCGGGCGATGAGCCGGCTGTGCCCCGGTGTGCGCGGCGCAAGCCAAGGCATGGTGCGGTCGGATGGCAAGCCTATCGTGCCGTTGCGGGCAATCCCCGCCTCAGTCTCGGAGGCGACGGTCAGGTAGTGGATCTGCGCGCGCCGCGGCTCGGCGCCGTTGACGTAGACGGCAAGCAGCGTCTCTTGCAGCACATCCTCGAAAACGCCGCGCCGCGCATGCACGAAGTCGATCGCGACGGGCGGCGCCTCCTTGGCCAGAAGGCTGCGCAGCGCCGAGTAATACTGGCCGCCGAGAAAGCTTGTCGGCGTCAGGAAGGCGATGAGGCCGCCAGGCTTGGTCCAGCGCAGCGCGGCGTCGGTGAAAACGCCGTAGAGATTGGCGTGCCCGTAGAGCCCGCGCGCATAGCGCTCGCGCAATCGCGACGGCAGCGAGACCCGCCCATAGGGCGGATTGCCGACGACGAGGTCGAAGACGGGTTCCGGATCGGCTTCAAGCGTGTCGCAGGCCGTCACCATGGCGGGGGCGGCCCGCCCGGCCCTGGTCGCGATATCGGCGAGCGCGATCTCCAGGGCGCCTTGCGCCAGCCGCGCCGCGAGAGGGTCGAGCTCGAAACCGGCAAGCCTGGTGCCGACATGGCTGAGCGCGAAGGCGGGCTCGCAATCGCCGAGCGCCGCGATCATGCGGTGCGCGGCATGAAACAGAAACGTCCCACCGCCGGCGGCGGGATCGAGAACCCGGGCGCTGCGCCAGTCGAGGCCCTCTTCCTCGGCCTGGTCGAGCAGGCGGTTGACCAGGGCCGGCGGCGTGTAGAAGGCGCCGCGCTCACCGCGCTCCCTGGTCGGCAGCAGGACCGGATAGAGGCTGGTGACGAGATGCAGCGCTTCGAGGATCGGCAGTCGCGCGGCGGTCTCCCCGATGCTGTGCGCAAGCGCGGAGGCCGGCTCGTCCAGCGCCTCCGTATCGAAGGCGAGCGAGGGGCAGATCGCCGGGGAAATGCCGAGCGCCGCCGACAAGGCCTCCAGCGCGCGCCGGGTCAGCGAAACCGCATAGGTTTCGCGATCGCATTCGTCGATCGTCTCGCACCATGCGCGCGCCAGAACGCGAGCCTTCGACAGCTCCGCGCGCGCCGCTGCCAATGCATCGGCCGCCGAGCGCAAGACGGCAGCCAATTTCGACCCGCGAATCTGTGAAATTTTTCCCATCGCCCTCGACCGTACCGCGCAAGACTCACCGATGCGATAGAGTATCACATGTTCTCGTTATGTTCCAGTGGAAAACCGCAACCATGCCGCGCATGCATCGTTCACAGCGCCAGGCTGCCCTGCTCCGTCTCCTCGGCATTGGGCTCGCCCGGCGCCGCATTGGGATCGCCCGGCGCTGTCGCCCAGGCGAGTTCAACCAGCGTCACGGTGCGCCGGCCGGTGCCGTCGAGCTGGCACACGATCAGGCCCTGCTCCTCGATATAGGTGAGCAGGCGCCGGGCGCGGCGCATGGAGTGCGAGCCATAGGCGCGGGCGATCGCGGCGTCGCTCGGGCAGGGCCAGCCCTCCTTGGCCGCGCGGGCGATCATCATGAACACGCCCTGCATGTCCTCGGGCAGCAGCGAGGCACGCACGGAGACGTCGCGCCACGCATCGCCCTGCGCCATATCGGAGCCGACGCCGGCGCGGGCGCGCGTCAGCATGCGGCGGAACTCCTGCAGATCGGGCACGACCGACGCCAGCCCCTCGATGCGGCAGCGCACCACGAACTCCTGGTAGAGCACGCCGATGACGCGGAAGCCCGCATCGGGTTCGGCCAGGATGGCGCGCAGGATGCGGTCCATCCGCTCGCGCCGCTCGGCCAGGTCCGCCGCGCTGGGCGCCGGCTCCGCCGGTTCGGGGCGGATCTCCAGCGCCGCCGACTTCGCCGCCATCAACTGGTCGAGCAGGTCCGGCGACGTCACCCGCCGCTGCGGCCGCACGGCCTCCGGCGGCGGTGCCGCCAGGATGATCGCGCGGGCATCCTCCAACGCCGCTTCCGGCAACGGCATCAGCCGCGGCGTGCCGTTGCGCGGGCTGGTATCCGTCGGGCCGATGCGCAGGCCGAGCGGACGGCGCGACAGCGCCGGGCCCAGCGCCATGAAATGCCCGCGCTCCAGGTCGCGAAAAGCCTCCGCCTGCCGCCGCTCCATGCCAAGCAGGTCGGCCGCGCGCGCCATGTCGATGTCGAGGAAGGTGCGGCCCATGAGGAAATTGGAAGCCTCCGCCGCGACGTTCTTGGCAAGCTTGGCCAGGCGCTGCGTGGCGATGATGCCGGCAAGCCCGCGCTTGCGGCCGCGGCACATCAGATTGGTCATGGCGCCGAGCGAAAGCTTTCTCGCTTCGTCGGAAACCTCGCCGGCCACCGCCGGCGCGAAAAGCTGCGCCTCGTCCACCACCACCAGCATCGGATACCAATGGTCGCGCGCGACCTCGAACAGACCGCCGAGGAAGGCGGCGGCGCGCCGCATCTGGTTCTCGGCGTCGAGCCCCTCGAGGTTGAGCACCGTGGAGACGCGATGGATGCGCGCCCGCTCGCCTGCGCTCTGCAACCCGCGCTCGGTATGCTCCTCGGCATCGATCACCAGATGGCCGAAGCGTTCGCCCAGCGACACGAAGTCGCCTTCGGGGTCGATGATGGTCTGCTGCACCCAGGGCGCGCTCTGCTCCAGCAGCCGGCGCAACAAATGAGATTTGCCGGAGCCCGAATTGCCCTGCACCAAAAGCCGGGTCGCCAGCAGTTCCTCAAGGTCCAGCGCCGCCGGCGCGCCCGCGGTCGTCTGTCCCATCTCGATCGCAACGGTCATGTCAGACTCAGCCGCTCCTTCGCAGAGGGACTTATCAACCCGATTGCAACGCGTCGAGCGCCGATGGCCGGCAGTTGGGCGTTGCGCACAGTTGTGCGAATGCTGCCTGCCTGATGCGAACATCCGGCGGGCTGAACGATTGCATGACAAGCGCGCAATCGTTTCGGATGCACATGAAAACAACCAGTTGAAGAGGAATCGCGATTCAAACCCTGAAGCCTGGTCGACCGCTCCCGCGTCGTCTCACGCGGGCATCACAGTCCGGGGACCGGCGCCAATGCCGGCGCGTCCAGTCCCTGGAACGGATCGCGCCAGGCCTCGATCTCTTCGAGTCGGCGATACCAGCGCTCGATCCCGGGATAATCGCCGAGCGGCAAGCGGGCGGCGTCGTTGAAGGGCAGGAACGTCGCCATGCGGAAATCGGCATAGGAGACCGAAGTCCCGGCCAGCCATGGCCGCCGGCCAAGTGCCGCCTCCAGGATCGGCGCGGTCCTGTGGAACTGCTCCAGTCCTTCCGCGACCTTTTCCGCGTCGATCGGACCGATGCCGTAGCGCTGCTTGGTGCCGCGCTCGAAATGAACGATGTCGCAGGCCCTGACGAACTCCTCCTTGCCCCAGCTCAGCCAACGGATCATCTCGGGCTCGTCGTCGCCCGTGCGCCAGAAATCCGAACCCATGTCGCGCGAAAGCCGGCAGGCGATGGCGTCCGCTTCCCAGAGGCTCCCTCCCGGCCAGGCCAGCAAGGGCAACGAAAGATTGGGATTGAGCGCACGGAACCGCTCCGCCTGCCCCGGCGCCATGGGCGAAGCGAATTCGAACGCGACCTTCGCACCGAGGTGACGGGCCACCGCGACTCCCAGGCGCGGATTGGGGTTGCGGCTGAAGAACAGTTTCATCCCCGCGTCCGCCCCGTGCGGTTCCGGCCCGACCTTGTCACTCGCCATCGCCTCGCTCCTTTGTTGCGGCATGCACGCCAAGGACGGATAGAGCCGATCGAATCCGACAATGCGGTCGCGACCGCAATGACGGATTTTGCGAAAAGTCCGGGTTGACCGCTTCCGGACGCGAGGCGACTATCCCTCTCGAAGCACGGCAATGGATCTCGAGGAGGATGAGCGATGGATGAGCCCGACCGCTGGCGCCACATGTCAAGCGCGCCCAAGGACGGCAGCCGGATCCTCGTCACGGTCCGGCCGTCCGAGCAGGGGCCGGCGGAAGTCGACCTCGCCTATTGGTCGGATGGCGACCAGTTCGGCGAAGAAGGCTGGCGCGCGTCGGACTCCTCGCCCGGCCGCATCGTCGAATATGCCGAGCCGGAGCTGAAATGCTGGATGCCCATGCCCTCCGCCAACCTCGCCCGCGCCTCCATGCCCTCGCCCTGGGAAGGCGACGACGCCCAGCAGCTTGATGGCTCCGGGATTTGAGGCGCTGAAGCTGCTGATCTCCTGAGACGCCTGCGGGACAGCGCCCCCCTCTGCCCTGCCGGGCATCTCCCCCACAAGGGGGAGATCGGCTGTCGCGAATGCTTTCGCCAATCTTCAACGTTGAAGAATGTGGCGCTGAAGTCAAAGCTGCCAATCTCCCCCCTCGTGGGGGAGATGTCCGGCAGGACAGAGGGGGGCGCCGTAGAGTAAAAACCTTGGTGACCTACTTCAGCATCAAGCAACCTCACACCATGCCACACACACCCTTGCCGCCAAGACACCGCGCTAACGCGAAATCGATGCGCAGGATCATGACCGATGCCGAACTAAAGCTCTGGAATGAGCTTCGTGCGCATAGGCTGATGGGCCTGGGCTTTCGCAGGCAATTCCCCATCGCCGGCTACATCGTAGACTTCGCCTGCCCGGAGAAAAAGTTGATTGCAGAGGTCGATGGCTCGCAGCACGGCGACGCCGGTCGTGCAAATGCTGACGAGGCCAGAACCAAACGCTTGGAACAGGATGGCTGGATCGTCTTGCGCTTCTGGAATGACGATGTCATCCGCGACATAGACAATGTCTGCCAGCATATCGTTATCGCGGCAGGTCTGGGCGGGCCACCCTGAGACGCCGGCCCTGCCGGGCATCTCCCCCACAAGGGGGGAGATCGGCAGCTTTGGCTCCAGCGCCACATTTTTCAAAGTTGAAAATTGGCGAAAGCATTCACGACAGCCAATCTCCCCCCTCGTGGGGGAGATGTCCGGCAGGACAGAGGGGGGCGCCGTAGAGTAAAAACCTTGGTGACCTCAGAACAAGAACGCCGCCGTCGCAGGGTTTGGCCCGACGCGGCCGTCGGCTGAATCCATGCCGCGGATGGCTTTCAGGTCCTGCGCGTCCAGTTCGAAATCGAAGACGTCGAAATTGGCTGATATGCGGTCCTGGTGGACCGATTTCGGGATGACGATCAGCCCTTCCTGGAGATGCCAGCGGATCATCGTCTGCGCCGCGGACTTGCCGTGCTTTGCGGCGATGCCTGCTATGGTCGCGTCGCCGAGCAGCCTGCCGCTGCCGAGCGGGCTCCAGCTTTCGGTATGGATGTTGTGCCGGGCATGGAACTCCCTGATCTCGCGCTGCTGGAAGCGCGGATGCAGCTCGATCTGGTTGACGGCGGGCGTAACGCCGGTTTCGCCGATGATGCGCTCCAGGTGATCCCGGTTGAAATTCGACACGCCGACCGACTTGATCCGGCCAGCCTTCTGCAGCTCGACCAATGTCTGCCAGGCCTCGACATATTTGTCCTGGCTGGGCACCGGCCAGTGGATGAGGAACAGGTCGATCTGGTCGATGCCGAGCTTGTCCATCGTATCCTCGAAGGCGCGCAATGCGGCATCGCGCTGGTGCGCGCCGTTGCGCAGCTTCGAGGTGATGAACAGCTCGCCTCTCGGCACGCCCGCGCTCCGGATCGCCTCCCCCACGCCCTTCTCGTTCTGGTAGCCTTCGGCGGTGTCGATCAGCCTGTAGCCGGCCTTGATCCCCCAGCCCACCACCTTGGCGGTGATAGCGGGATCGACCTGCCACACGCCAAGGCCGAGCCGGGGAATGGTCGAGCCGTCGTTCAACGAAATCTGTTCAGGCATGGTCTGGTCCTTTGTAAAGCTGGTCCAGCCTATCTAGGCCCGGCGTCGGACGACGGCCAGCCGGCGGCGGACAAATTGCCGAATGTGTGATCGACACAGGCGATGCTCCTGTCGCTTGTCCGCAGGCGCCGGCCCGTGAGCTCACCGCGAAGATCAGCTTTCATTTCGGCCGGCGCACGGTCCTCACCATGCCGCCCGGGCCACCGCCGCAGAAGAAGCGGTCGCCGCCGTCGGATTCGAGCCCCGATACGCCTTTGCCGGGCGGCATGTCGAGCCGTTCCAGCACGTCTCCGGTCTCCGGGTCGACGCGCCGCACGTCGCTCTGGTCGCCTTCCCAGGTGCCGTGCCATAGCTCGCCATCGACCCAGGTCACGCCGGTGACGAAGCGATTGGATTCGATGGTGCGCAGGACCGCCCCGGTCTCGGGATCGATCTGGTGGATCTTGCGCTGGCGGTTCTGCCCCACCCACAACGTGCCCTCGGCCCAGGTGAGGCCGGAATCGCCGCCGCCGCCGGGCGCCGGAATGGTGGACAGCACCGTGCCGGTGCCGGGATCGATCTTCTGGATCCGGTCCTTGGCGAGCTGGTAGAGATAGTGGCCGTCATAAGCCGTCCCGGCATGCGCGGCGACATCGATCGAGCGCACCGCCTGCCCGCTCTCAGGGTCGAAGGCGGTGAGCCCCTTGCCCGAGGCAAACCAGACGTTCTGCCCGTCGAAGCTCACGCCATGCACGCTGTCCACGCCCGCAAAGGGGCCGTATTCGCGCAGGATCTCGGCCGCTGCATGTTTCATGTCCTTCATCCTCGCCTTTGATCGAATGATCCATTCCTAGCCGTTCGGCAACGGCGCCGGGAGTAACAAGGTGGTCGTGAAACCCGCCACTCGCGGCGTCATCCAGCGGCGCGCCCGGCCGTGGCCGAACCATTGCACCTTGCCCGTCTCGGCGAGCTGTTCAAGCGCGCGCTGTACGCTGCGCTGGCTGGATGCGAGCGCCAGCGCCAGTGCCGAGCTCGACCAGGCTTCGCCGTCGGCGAGGAAGGCGAGCACCGCCGCATGTCGCTCCTCGATCGGCCGCGCCAGCACCACCACCTCTGCGCCCCGCTTCGGCGCCAGCGAAAAACCGCGCTTGGTCGCCTGGATGTCAGCCAGACCGCGCAGCTCTGCGCGCAGCCGGCCGATCTCGACCCGCAGCCTGGCGCGATGCGATTCGTCGGCGTGCCTCCCGCCGAACGCCCTGGCGATGAGCGCCGCGCGCGGCATGTCCCCGGGCCAGGCCTCGGCCAATGCGCGCGCCAGCGCAAACAGCACCGGGCGCGTCGCCAGCGAGGCCAGCGCCTCCTGCCTGCGCACGACATGACGAAGAGCGTCGACCACCAACGCTTCCGATGCCTGCAAGGCCTCGACCTCCCCGAGCAGCAGCGGACGCTCCTGGCCGTTCGCGATCAGCCGCGCCGCCGGCGTTGCCAGTGCCCGGAACGCGCTGTCGACCTCGGCCATCAGTCCCGGAATGCCGGACCGCCATGCGGCGTGCCGTGCCCGCTCGAGTGCCGCGCGCGCGGTCTTCGTCCTGAGGCGCCGCATGGCGATGCCGGCGACGACCAGCTCGTGCGCGGCCCGCGAGGCCGGCGGAAAGGGCGTCGCATCGAGCCCGGCCAGCACCTTCTCGGCCTCGTCGAGGCGGCCGATCAGCAACAGGAACCGCACTTCCAGGTGCCGCGCATGCGCGGCGTTCAGCCGGTCGCCTTGCCTTTCCAGCGTCGCCCGCGCCGCATCGAGCGCCTTGGCCGGCCAGCCGAGGTCGCGCGAAACCAGCGCGATCTCGGCTTCGGCGACGACGCATCTGGCGCGCGCCACCGCTTCCCTGGGTCCGAAGGCGCGCCCCGCCCGCCGCAGCAGCGCCCTGGCCCGGTCGAGATCGCCAAGCTGCGCCATTGCGATGCCGCGCAGCGCTAGCGCCGGCGCGTCCTCGCGCAGCGCCACAAGGTCGAGCGCGCCGAGCGGGTCACCCGCCGCCAGCAACAGCCCCGCTGCCGTGATCAGCGAATCCATCAAAATCCCGCCATGGCGAATCCCGCCACACTTGTAACTCTCACCATCTCGCTGTCCGGCGCTATGTCAGTCCCCTCACATCAAACCGGAACAGCGAGGCAAAAGCCATGACCAAGCAGATGCACACACCGCCGATCGTTTCCCAGCAAGCATGGGAGGCGGCGCGCCAGCAGTTGCTCGTAAAGGAGAAGGCGACGCTCCGCGCCAAGGACGCGCTGGCCGCCGAGCGCCGCCGCATGCCGTGGATGGCCGTCGAGAAGGATTACACGTTCGAAGGACCCAACGGACAGGCGAGCCTGCTCGACCTGTTCGAGGGCCGCCGCCAGCTGATCGTCTACCGCGCCTTCTTCGAGCCGGGTGTGTATGGCTGGCCCGATCACGCCTGCCGCGGCTGCTCGCTGGGCGCCGACCAGGTCTCCAACCTCGCCCATCTCAACGCCCGCGACACCACGCTGGCCTATGCCTCGCGCGCGCCGCAGGCCGACATTGCGCGGCTGAAGAAACGGATGGGCTGGGCAATGCCCTGGTACACAATCACCGACAGCTTCGACAAAGACTTCGGCGTCGACGAATGGCACGGCCACAACGTCTTCATCCGCGACGGAGACCGCATCTTCCGCACCTATCTGATCAACAACCGCGGCGACGAGGCGATGGGCACCGTCTGGAGCTACCTCGACGCCACGCCGCTCGGCCGCCAGGAGGTCTGGGAGGACTCGCCCGAAGGCTATCCGCAAACCCCGACCTACAAATGGTGGAACTGGAGCGACAATTACGACGCCGACACCGCGCCGGACAAGAAATGGGACGAAGTGTCTGCTGCCGGCGAGGCGGCGTTCCGCAACAAGGACGCCCAGTAGAGCCTGGCTAGAGCGCCGGCTCCGCGCAAGCGCGGCCGGACGCTGTTCGCAAGGCGGCAGCTTTCCCAGAACTGCTGCAGCTTTCCGGGCTCGCGCCAATGCGCAACCGAGGAGAAAGACATGAGCGACATCCATACAGGCGCCCGCCCCTGTCCCGATCAGGACGCGGCCCGCCTCGGCATCGCCGACTGGCTGGGCCTCGCCGCGGCGCCGACCTTCGCCCTGATGGCGCTGCTGGCCGGCATCTTCGGTGGCGATGCGGCGATGCTGTGCATGGGCACGTCCTCGCCGCTCACCGGCATGCCGGCCATGTACCTGCTGATGAGCGCCTTCCATCTGGCGCCCTGGCTGCGCATGATTTCCAACAGGCAGGCGGGCCGGGAGAAAGCAAAGCGCTTGGAGAAAACACCGCAAAAACAGAGCATTGCGCAAGCAGTTTGAATCGCCGATGCAACCCATCAAGGAGAAGGACCATGACACGGACGACCGAGACGCACGGTCCCGACACACGGGAGCCGATCGAGGCGGAGCCGACACGGCGCGGCGACGAGCCGTCGCAATCCGCCAAGGGCTGCCCCTGGTGCACGCCCGAAAAGACCTGACGCTTCGACAGCGGAGCCGGCGCGCCGCCCAGGCGGAATGACGCCGGCCGTTCGCCCTGTTCATCGCCGCCAAGCGTGCTGGCTTTTACGTCGCGATGTCGTTGACAGGCAGCAACGGCGCGGGAAGGTCGACCTCGCCGAGCCCGGTCCGCATCTCGATCTCGATGTCGCGGCAGATCTGCGAGATCGGCACATCGTTGGCGTTGCCCTCGAAAGGGTTGGCGCTGCTCTCGCCGACCTGGTCGAGCGACATGTATGCCCAGCCCAGCAGCGTGCTGAACGGGATCGTCAGCCAGATCGCGATCGAGCCCAGCGCCCCGCCGAATTTGCCCATCTCGGCGAAGACCGGCACGACGCCGAACGGCAACAGCGTGCAGAAGATCATGACGAACATGGAACTGACGATGGCGTATTGGCGGGGATAGGGATTGTTCTTGATGCGGTCGCAGCGCGCCTGCTGGTCGTGGAAGTCGCGGATGAGTTTTGTCAGTTCGCCATAGATCTGCGGAGGAATCTTGGCGTCCTTGAACAAGCCATTGACCTGCACCGATTGCATTTCGAGCAAGGCGATCGCCGGGCGGGGCGATTTCAGGACGTCCCCGGTCTGCTCGGCCAGCAACGGCCGCAATTCGTCGGCAATCGAGCCCGTATCCTCCTGGACGTGGTAACGCCGCCGATATTCGATATTGGCGGCCCGCGCCATGGATTCCCATGGCATCGGCCGCCGCAGCGCGAAACGCAGCGCCGTCATCCAGGCGATGTGGCGATAGATGAGTTGCTTCGCCGTCGGGGCGTCGGTGAAGTCCCTGCAGAAATTGGACCACAACCGGCTGCTGGCCGTGATTTGCGCAAAGGCCTGCAGCGCTTCACCGCTGCGGGTAAACACCTGGGAATTCTTGAAGCCCGCAACCAGTGACACCGTGGTGCCGAGCACCAGCACGACAGACCATGGCACCGAGAACCCGGCAAGGCCGGGAAGGCGGTAGGCCGCGACAGCCAGTCCGCTCACCACCACCATGTAGATGACGCTGCGCCGCGACCAGAGCGCGAAATCCATCACCTTGTAGGAACGGCCCACATACATAAGATGCCCCCAAATCGCGGACGTGCCCGCTAGCCGCAGCCAGTCTCCAGTCGCTCACCTAGCCTTGGCGGCGCCGAACCGCAATCCGTCCATCAGCAGCCGGACCAGCCGGCGCGAGCGATCGCGCCAATCCGGGGTGTCGGGTGCCGAATAGATGCCGCCCAGCGCATGCAGCACGTCGGACGCGTCGACATCGCCGCGGATGGTGCCGTCGGCCACCGCCGCCTCGACCAATTGCCGCAACGCCGCCGAGACCCGACCCGACGTGTCGGAATAGAGATTGGCATTCGCCGTCAACAGGATGCGCAGGCTGGTCGCAAGCCCTCGCTTGGTGGCGATATAGTCGACGAAGCGCCGCATCCATTCTTCCAGCGCGACGTCGGACGGATGCTTTGCCGCCAGTTCGCCGGCGGCCGCGCACAGCCCTTCCACCTCGCGGCGGTAGACCACCTCGACCAGGTGCTCGCGTGTCGGGAAATGCCGGTAGAGCGTGCCGATGCCGACGCCCGCGCGGCGCGCGATCTCCTCCAGCGAGGCGTCGATCCCGCGCTCGGCGAAGACCGAGGCCGCCACCTCGACCAGCCGGTCGCGGTTGCGCTGCGCGTCGGCGCGCAGCGGCTTGGCCTCTGCGGTCTTCTGGTCGGGGATGGCGGACGGCTCTGCGGCCAATTTTTTCTCCACTGTCGAAATATGGGGCTTGAACCCCATCGGGTCAGCCCCCACGTAATAAACGGAGGCGCCTCCGCTTTAGTGGAGCACCTTTATCATATAATCAAGGGAACCGGTATGTCACGTGCTGAAAGCTTGCAAGCCAAAGCCGATATTCGCTGGAGAGTGGCCGTGACCGCAAGGCTGCCAATCTCACCTCTTGCGAGGAAGATCGCGCACTCCGCTGCTCCACCTCCGGCCTTGCCCTTCCTCGCCCCGACACCACTTCATTTCCCTCAGCGTCAAGCAACTGGAGCCAGACGCCCATGACGAACACCACAATCCCCGTCCATCTCGATATCAACGGCCAGCCGCACACGCTGGACCTCGAACCGCGCGTCACGCTGCTCGACGCCTTGCGCGACCGCCTCGGCCTGACAGGCACCAAGAAGGGCTGCGACCACGGCCAGTGCGGCGCCTGCACCGTGCATGTCGACGGCGAGCGCGTGCTGGCTTGCCTGACGCTGGCGGCACAGGCCGAAGGCCGCACCGTCACCACCATAGAGGGGCTTGCACGGGAGGGCGAACTGCATCCCGTGCAGGCTGCCTTCCTCGACCAGGACGCCTTCCAGTGCGGCTATTGCACATCGGGGCAGATCATGTCGGCAGTCGCCTGCATCCGCGAAGGCCATGCCGGCTCCGATGACGAGATCCGCGAATACATGGCCGGCAATCTCTGCCGCTGCGGCGCCTATCCGCACATCGTCGCCGCCGTGCGCCAGGCAGCGCTGGAGGCCGCGTCATGAGGGATTTTTCCTATCTTCGCGCCACCTCGGTCGACGCCGCACGCCAGGCGGCCGCCCTGCCCGGCGCCATGCTGCTGGCCGGCGGCACGACGCTGATCGACCTCGCCAAATGCGGCGTCGCCGAGCCCGATAGCTTGGTGGACATCACCCATCTCAAGGGGCTCGATACCATCGAGATCGACGAGCGCGGCGCCGTTATCGGCGCGCTCGCCAGGATGAGCCATGTCGCCGACCATGCCGGCATCAAGGGTGGCTTTCCCGCCGTCTCGGAGGCGTTGTGGCAGGCGGCTTCGGCGCAGCTCCGCAACATGGCGACCGTCGGCGGCAATCTGATGCAGCGCACACGCTGCCCCTATTTCCGCGATCCCTCGAATTTTGCCGCCTGCAACAAGCGCGAGCCCGGCAGCGGCTGTTCGGCGATCGGCGGCGTCACCAGGGGTCATGCGGTGCTCGGCACCAGCGAGTCCTGCATCGCCACGTATCCCGGCGACCTCGTCACCGCGCTGGTCGCCTTCGATGCGGTGGTCCATCTCGGCGAACGCCGCGTCTTGGTCGACGACTTTTTCCTGCTGCCCGGCACCACGCCTCAGAAGGAACACGCGATCGAACCGGGCGAGATGATCACCGCCATCGAAATCCCCGGATCCGCCGCCGCCCGCCGCTCGACCTACGTGAAGGTCCGCGACCGGCAGTCTTACGAGTTCGCCGCCGCCAGTGCCGCCGTCGGCCTCGAACTCGAGGCCGACGGGCGCACCGTCCGCGACCTGCGCGTCGCGCTCGGCGGCGTTGCCACCAAGCCCTGGCGGGCGCGCGCCGTGGAAGAGGCGCTGAAAGGCAAGGTGCTGGAGCCTGAGGCTGTCCGCGCGGCCAGCCTGCTCGCCGTCGAGGGCGCCGTCGACCACGGCGCCAACCACTACAAGATCGAGCTCGCGCCGCGCGTGGTGGCCAGAGCGATCCTCAAACTGGGAGAAGCGGCATGACCGTTCAAATCGCAAGACATGGCGACGCCTCCGACGGCGTGCTGGCACAAGCCGTCGGAGGCCGGCTGTCGCGCGTCGACGGCCCGGCCAAGATCACCGGCGCGGCCAAATACGCCGTCGAACAGCAGCTCGAAGGCCTGGCCTATGCCGTACTGGTCGACAGCACGATCGCGTCCGGCAAGGTGCGCGCCATCGATACGGCGCAGGCTGAGGCGGCGCCCGGCGTGCTGCGAGTGCTGACGCCGGACACCATCATCGCCTTGAAAACCGCATCGGACTGGTTCGGCACGCCCCCGCCCGACAAGCCCTATTGCCCGCTGGCGCGTGACATCACTTTTTCGGGCCAGCATGTCGCCGCCGTGGTCGCGGAAACCTTCGAGCAGGCGGTCGCGGCAGCGGCCCTGGTCAAGGTCGACTATGACGAGACGCCGGCCATCGTCGACCTCAACGATGCCAAAGCTGGCGACGGCATTCCGATCGAGGCCATGACCAAGGAATGGGGCGACGCGCAGGCTGCCTTTGCGTCCGCTCCCGTCCGGATCTGCGCCGCCTACAACACGCCGCGCGAATATCAGGCGCCGATGGAGCCGCACGGCCTGATCGCCCGCTGGGAGGGCGACCGGCTCACTGTCTGGGAGCCGAGCCAGTGGCTCGACGGAATGGCGCGCACCTATGCCGAATGGTTCGATGTGCCGTTCGAGAATGTGCGGCTGGTCTCGCCCTATATTGGCGGCGGCTTCGGGTCCAAGGCGCTGGCGCTCGGCCACGGCGCGGTTGCCGCGAGTGCCGCAAAAATGCTCGGCCGGCCGGTGCGCCTGGTGATGACGCGCCCGCAGACCTTCACCGGTTATGGCGGCCGCGCCGCGACGCGCCAGACGGTGGCGCTCGGCGCCGACGCGGAAGGAAAGATCCAGTCGATCGTGCATCGGGGCGTCAACGAGACGTCGATCGAAGGCATGTGGGTCGAGCCGTTGGCCTCGGTTACCTCGATCATGTACGCGACGCCGAACTTTTCGTCCCGGCAGAACGTCGTGCGGGTAAATTCCGTGGTGCCGGGCGCCATGCGCGCGCCGGGCGAAAATCCTTCGGCCTTCGGCATCGAAAGCGCCATCGACGAGCTCGCCTACGAAGTCGGCATCGACCCGTTGGAGATCCGGCTGCGGAACTATGCCGAGCAGGATCCGGAAGTGAAAAAAGCCTGGTCCACCAGACAGTTGCGCGAGGCTTTTGCCACAGGCGCCGAGCGCTTCGGCTGGGCCAGACGCACACCGGAGCCGCGTTCGATGCGCGACGGCAGCCAGCTGATCGGCTGGGGCGTGGCCGCCGGCACCTACCCGGTGCGGCGCGCCTATGGCGAGGCGATCGTGCGCATCCTGGCCGACGGCTCGGTCGAGGTCGAAAGCTCCTCGATCGACATGGGCCAGGGCACCTACACCATCCTGGCGCAGACGGCGGCCGAGACGGTCGGCGTGCCGGCCGACGACGTCGTGGTGAAGCTGGGCGATTCCCGCTTTCCCCGCGCCGGCGTCGCAGGCGGCTCGCGCCTGGCCGGCGTCATGACCGGTGCCGTCTACAAGGCCGCTACCTCGGCGCTCGACCAGCTTGTCGGCCTGGCGATCAGCGACCCGCGCTCGCCCTTCCATGCGCTGCAGGCCAACACGCTGGTCGTAGCCAATGGCCGCATCGCCTCGCCGCGCGGCGACGGCCCCGACGTGTCGATCGCCGAGCTCCTCAAAAGCGTCGGCCGCGACCGCATCGAGGCGACAGGCGATACCATGCCGGCCAACTCGAGCGCCGAGGACCGCTACAAGAACTACACCACCATCGCCATGGCGCTGCCGCACACGGAAGGCGACTATTCCCGTCACTCCTGGTGCGCGCATTTCATCGAGGTGCGCGTCGACGAGGATTTCGGCACGGTGCGCGTCTCGCGCGTCGTGTCGGCGCTGGATTCGGGACGGCTCTACAATCCGAAGCTGGCGGAAAGCCAATGGAAGGGCGGCATCATCATGGGGATCGGCCAGGCGTTGCTGGAAGAAGGCATCATCGACCGCCGCCACGGCCGCATCGTCAACAACAACCTCGCCGACTATCTGGTGCCGACCAATGCCGACATCCCGGACATCGAGGTGATCTCGGTCGGCATTCCCGACCCGCACTCCTCGATACTCGGCGGCAAGGGCGTCGGCGAACTGCCCATCGTCGGTGTGGCGCCTGCGATCGCCAACGCGGTGTTCCACGCCACCGGCAAGCGCGTACGCGACTTGCCGATCACGCTGGAGAAGTTGATCTGAGGTTTGGAGCTGCCAATCTCCTGCGCAGGGGATTGGCAGTTCGACCGCCTCGCCAACTCAGTGTCAGCCCCCGCCTACCGACATGCCCCTCACCCTCAAGGACGGTCACGCATGGTCGCTCGCCACGCTTTTGCGGCGCAGGCGAACCCGATGCACAACCCTCGTCGGCCACATTAACGGCACGGCAGGGGCCACACATGAACCATTCGTCTTGCCGCCAAACGCCTTGACAACGGCGAATGATTGATCGTGGCCACCATCGCTGCGATCCCAAGCAGGCGCTCAATGACTGCCGAAAGCGGCATACATCAAGTGAGCCAAATCAACATCTTGCGGGGCTTCTGGACAGTTTCGCTTTCCACCCAATCATCAGGCTTTTTGAAATAGCGTCCAACCGCCAATCGGACCGCGCCCGGCCAATTACCGCTCGGGCGTCTGCCGGCCCGTAGCCGAGATATCCGGCGTACAGGTCAGCCCGACATCCTTTCCGCCGCACATGGCGTTGCCCTGCCAGAGCGGCAGCCCGGTCGAAACCGCCACTTCAGGATCGGCCGTGAAGATTTTAGCACCACGGCTGTGAAGCTTCAGCAAGATCGAGTGGTCCATGTCGCTATGAAGCCTCCTCAAGCCGAGCTCGTTGTAGTCATGGCCGGTCGAGCTGGGATTGATGCCGGAGATGACGACAGCCGACGCGCCGCTGTTGAACGCGTAGAGTACAGCGGTGATGCCGTTCGAAAACTTTCCCGCATTGTCCAACTCGCTGTGGCGAGTGCCCATGACCGCTTCGTGCAGGGCCATGCGCTGGTACTTGTTAACCAGCCGGAGCTGATCGTAGCGGTAGTGGAATGCCGCAAGGCCATCGCGCAGGCGCTGCTCGTCCCACTGCCAGCGGAGTACATGCAGAATGCCGGTCTCTTCGCCATTGAGGAGGCGCCGTACGGCCACGGCATTCTGGTTCTTGCCTTCGACCTGGGCGAACTGAAGAAAGGTCGCATCAGGCTTGGCGATGCCCCATTTCTTCGCCACCGACTGTGAACCGTTGACGGTGAGAACCGAAAAGCTCTCGTCGAATCCCTTGGGCCGGTTCGATCCAGGGGCGGAACCGACGACGAGCACCGGGCCCACGAACTGCATTGGATGACGCAGGGGCTGAGGGCGGGAAAATCTGTAGACGAGTGCTTCCTTGATCGTTCGTCTGATCGTGGAATAGCTCATCGACTCGCCAATCCTGTTGAAAATCCATGAAGCGTAGAAACCACGCTGCATCACCCTTTGCGTATGGCTTCCAATTCCCCGGAAGTCAAAAAGAAAGGCGTTCCGGCGGCCGAGAGAAATTGTAATCCGATCAGCCTGAAATCAGGAGCGGGCCAAGCGGCTTGTGCCGGGGAGATGGCGGCAAAGATCAAATTCCTGATTGATCTTGGGATGACGCAGCACGACATCGCTGCTCATTTTAAGATCAAAGACACGAGCCTCAACCCCGAGGACACCCACATCACCGACCCAAAAGCTGGCAAGCCTCATTGTCATCGTCATGCCCGCCACATGGGCTTATCGATGCGCCACCCACACGATGGGCATGAAGGCCATACTCCGCAAAAGCCACCGCCGCCGCGAAAAATCCTGGTTCCCCATGAGCTTCGACGCGCTTAATGCGCTGCCAGGGGCGTGCCTATGTCCGAGACGAGCTTGACGAGATCGGCTTGGCGTCTCGTCCCGGTTTTGGCGAAGATTCGATTGAGGTGTGTCTTCAAGGTGTTTTCGCCGATGCCGAGCGACAAAGCGCTCTTCGACGCCGACAATCCGCTGCCGATCCGCAGCAGGACCCGCGCCTCCGCGGGCGTAAGGTCGAACAGCGTGGTCAGGACGGCCTCCGGCAGAGGAGAAGCCGACGTAGTGGTCGATATGAAGACAGCCGCGCATGCCGGCCGGAAAGCCGCGCGCGCGGTTCCTTCGGTCAGCGGCAGCACATAGGCAACGGCGGGTGGGCGGCCCGAGGCCGAGATCGGCAGTCCTATGCCGCGGGCGCCAAGCGAAGCATCCGCGCTCGCCGCGCTGGCGATCGCTTCGAGCAGGGCTCGGGCCACCGCCGGATTCTGCGCCTGAAGCAAGCCATTCCTGGAAAGAATCGGACCTTGCGCCGACAACATCCGTTCGGCAGCGCCATTGGCATGGAGGATTGCCCCGTTGGCGCCGGCAAGCACGACAGGCACTGCGAGATTGTCGAGCGCCTGGCGGTAAAGGCTGGCGGTAACGCGAGCCTGGTCGAGCAGGTCTCCGATCAGGGAAGCACGGCGCAGATGCGGCGAGAGCAACGCCAGGAAATGTTGGTCTTCGGCGGATATGGTCCCCCTGTCGGCCCATGTGGTGCAACCCATGAGCCCGATCCGGTCCGATGTGTGGACGAATTTGGTGATGCAGGCTTCGCGCAATCCCTGCGGTTTGGCCCAATTCTGAAAAAATGCCGTCTGCCCGAGTTCGGCTTCGCTCATCAACGACAGCGTCGCGACGGGCGTGTCGACATCGCCGACGACCGCCGTCTTCAGACCTGGAATTGCGTCAAAGTCATAATCCTGGAGCACGCGCATTTGCACGGGATCCCAAGGCGATTGAGCGGCGAAGCGGCCATGATTGTCGGCGGTGCTGGCAAGCGCGATGGTTGTATAGGCCGCATCCATGGCGGTCGTGATCCGGGTCATGACGCCGGCCCAGCCTTCCGGGTTCAAAACGCAATCGTAAATATCGCCGATAATGGAACCAAGAACTTCGCTGCTCAGCCTCTCCACCACGCCTCCAGACACACTGCGATCTCGCCTCGGAGAATTTTGTGGCGTCATACTTTTGGATGACGCCACTCCTGGCTGATCTCGATTAAGATTCAACTCGATTGCTTGATGCCAGCCGCCACTGTTGCCGGTTATTCTGCCGAGGGAAAGTATGGCGATCGGTATTTTTTAAGCGCGGATACTTTATCGAGGTTTTCCATTGTCGCGAAAGACGGTGTTTTCATCGGCTCGGTTGCCACCGCATCTTAACGAACGCGAGCGATTTTCCCTGTGGCAGGACATCCACGTCGCGGAAATATGGTCGGTGGAGTACGGCATATCGGAAAACCTGCCCTTCGAGGCCTCAATCGAAGCCACGGCTGTCGGTTCACTGGTTCTCGGACAGATGTCCGGAACGATCAAGCAGGCGACAAGGAAGGCGAGCAACATCGCCGAGGACGACAATGATGGCTATTTGCTGCTGATCAACAACGCCGACACCCTCTTGTCCGGCGCACAGGTCGGCCGCGAATATGCTGTCGGTCGGGGAGAAGCCGTCCTCGTCACGGCTTCGGAAGCGCTGAAAATGACCGGTGCCGACCGCAATATCTGGACCAATGTGGTCGTCCCCCGCGCGGTCCTCATGCGCGCCTTCCCACAGATCGACGACAGGCTGGGGTTGAAGATCGGTGCCGACAACGAAGCCCTCGATCTTCTCAAGCGCTATTGCCAGCTTCTTGAAAGCGGCAGCCCGCTCGCCTCGGCCGATCTCATAGCCCATGCAACGGACACGATCGTGGACCTGATCGGCCTTGTGACCGGGGCGAAAGGTCGGGCTGCCGAATTGGCCGGCCTTCGCGGCCTGCGTGCCGCCAGGCTGGAGGCGATCCTGGCAAGCATCGCCGAGGATTTCGCCGACCCCGGCATTTCCGCTCAAGGTGTCGCGCAAAAGCTCGGCCTGTCGGCGCGCTACGTCCACGATCTCCTTCAGGAAACGGGAGTGAGCTTCTCCGAGCGCGTTCTCGAGCTGCGGCTGCAGAGCGCCCACAGGATGCTCTCACTGGGACACAGCGACATGCGGGTCAGCGATATCGCGATGACGAGCGGGTTCAGCGATGTATCGTATTTCAATCGCTGCTTCCGTCGCCGTTTCGGCTACACTCCGACGAGCGCCAGATAAGTTGCGGCATCTTCTGTGGCCGGCCGGCGGGAGTTCGATTCTCTCTTTGAGCGGCCGGTGGAGCGGCGCCTGCGCGATGATGGCGCAGAACTGCCACAGTGCGCGCAAAAGGCACGGCTTTTCACTCCAGTCCAATTCCAGTGCGGCCCTGCCCAAGACAAGCCCGGGCTCCAATGACATGTCAGCCTCAGGGTGAAACGACTGTCATGTCAGGGGTTTGGATGCCGCAGAATGGTTTTGGTGGCCGTAAGGCTAACGCGTGGAAATATCTGGCGCTGACGTCGACGGCGCTGGTCGGGCTCGGCCAGCCGATGGCCGCGACGGCGGCCGAGATCTGGACCGGTGCGGCCTCCACGGATTGGTTTACCGCCGGAAACTGGAACCCCGCCGCCGTTCCGACGTCGGGCGATGACGTTTATCTCGATGCGACGTTCCCGAATCCGGCCGTCATCGATGCGGCGAATGCAGCGGCGCACACTCTGTTTGTCGGCACTATCGCAAGCTACACAGGCTCGCTGACGATTACGAATGGCGGCATACTTGCCGGGACCGCCGGCTATCTCGGCTACGCTTCGGACGCAAGCGGCGAGGTAAGCGTGGTTGGAGCAGGCTCCGCCTGGAACAACAGTTCGGACCTTTTCCTTGCCTTGGGCACCAACAGCAGCGGCACCTTGACGATCTCGAACGGCGGCGTCGTGAGCGACACCGTGGGTCATGTGGGCTACGGCAAGGGCACCGGAACGGTGACCGTAAACGGGCCCGGTTCGACATGGACCAACAGCGGCGATCTCTATAATGCTGAGTTCGGCGACGGCACGCTGGACATCACCAATGGCGGCGCGGTCAACAATGCCACGGGCACCATAGGTTGGCATGCGGGCTCCAACGGTACGGTCACGGTCGACGGCGTGGGCTCGACCTGGACAAACGCTTCCCACCTGTTCATCGGCGATCAGGGCACCGGTACGCTGACGGTTTCGAGCGGCGGCAAAGTCAGCAACCTGAGCGGCATTTTGGGCAACCTGGCGGGTTCCACTGGCACGGCAACCATCGATGGTGCTGGCTCCATCTGGGCCAACGCCGCGCTCGCGGTCGGCAACGCGGGTTTCGGCACGCTGACGATAACGAATGGCGGCAAAGTCACCAGTTCAGTGGGATATGCGGGCTATGCCGCGGGCTCCACCGGCATGGTGGCGGTCGACGGTACCGGATCGTCCTGGACAAACACTTCCGACCTGTTCATCGGCGACCAAGGCCAGGGTGCGCTGACGGTCTTGGGCGGCGGCACGGTCAGCAGCGCGATCGGCACGATCGGCGCGCTGACGGGCTCTGTCGGCTTCGCGACGGTCACCGGTTCCGGCTCGACCTGGACCAACAGCTCGGATCTATTCGTTGGCGATAGCGGCAGCGGCACGCTCTTGGTTGGAAGCGGCGGCGTGGTCAGCAACGCCTCGGGGAATATCGGCGCGAAGGCAGGTTCGACCGGTTTCGCGTTCGTCGATGGCGCCGGATCGACCTGGAACAACAGCTCCAACCTGGCTGTGGGCGATTTCGGCACCGGCACTCTGGCGATCTCCAGCGGCGGGGTCGTCAAGAACAGCGCGGCGGTCATTGGCGCGAAGGCAGGTTCGACCGGCAGCGTGTTCGTCGAAAATGCCGGCTCGACCTGGACCAACAGCTCCAACCTGACTGTGGGCGATTTCGGCACCGGCACTCTGGCTATCGCCAATGGCGGCGTCGTCAGCAATGCCTGGGCCTATGTTGGCAACTCTGCGAGCTCGACCGGCGCCGTGTCCGTCGATGGAACGGGCGCGGCATGGAACAGCAGCGGAAACCTGTATCTCGGCGGGCTCGGCACGGGTACGCTGTCGATCTCGAGCGGCGGCGCAGTCAGCAGCGACGCGGGCTTTGTCGGCTACGGTGCCGCCTCGATCGGCACGGTAGCGGTCGACGGCGCGGGATCGAGTTGGACAAACAGTTCGGACCTGATCGTTGGCGATCAGGGCACAGGTACGCTGACGGTCTCGAACAAGGCCACGGTCAGCAATCAGAACGGCATTTTGGCCAACGTTGCGGGCTCCACCGGCACGGCAACGGTCGACGGTGCAGGCTCGACCTGGGCCAGCGTAGCCCTTATCGTCGGCTTCGCCGGCACCGGCGAACTGAACATCCTCAACGGCGGCGCGGTCAGCAGTGACCTGGGCTTCGTCGGTCTCGATTCAGGTTCCGCCGGCACGGTGACGGTTGACGGCGCGGGATCGACCTGGACAAACAGTTCCAACCTGTTCGTCGGCGATCAGGGCACCGGCACGCTGAATATCTCGAACGGCGGCAAGGTCAGCGATACCACAGGCTATGTGGGCACATTGTCGGGCTCGACCGGCACGGTAACGGTCAATGGTGCGGGTTCGGCCTGGAACAACAGCTCGGACCTGTTCGTAGGCGGTTTCAGCACGGGTACTCTGACGATCTCGAACAGCGGCACGGTCAGCAATGGCTGGGGCTATATCGGCTTTGTTGCCGGTTCGACCGGCACGGCTGCGGTTGACGGCGCGGGATCGAAGTGGACGAACAGCGGGGACCTCTATGTCGGAGGCTATGGCACGGGCACGGTGACGGTTTCGAACGGCGGCGTGGTCAGCAATGGCTTGGGCTTGGTTGGCTACGCCGCAGGTTCGGTAGGCACGGTAGCGGTCGACGGTGCCGGCTCGATTTGGGCAAACAGTTCGGACCTGACCGTCGGCGAAGACGGCACCGGCACGCTGGCGATCTCAAACGGAGGTATCGTCTCCAGCGCTGCGGGGTATCTGGGCTTTGACGGCGGGGCGGTGGGCACGGCAATAGTCAGCGGCACAGGCTCGACATGGGCCAGCAGCGGAGATCTCGGTGTCGGCGCTGGTGGAACAGGCACGCTGACGATTGCCAATGGCGGCGCGGTGTCGAGCGGCGGCGTGATCAACATCGCCGCCATGGCGGGTTCCGTCGGCACGCTCAACATCGGTGCGGCGAGCGGATCGCCAGCGGTCGCCGCGGGCACGCTCAATGCGGCTAGCGTCCAGTTCGGACCGGGCGCGGGTGCGATCAACTTCAACCACACCGATACGAACTACACCTTCGCGTCGGCGATCGGTGGCGCAGGCACGATCAACCAGATCGCCGGCGCGACGAACCTTACCGCCGATTCGAGCGGCTTCACCGGCGCCACCAATGTGGATGGCGGACGGCTGGCCGTAAATGGTTCGCTGGCCAACTCGCTGGTGACGATCTTCGGCGGCATTTTGGGCGGCAACGGCACGGTGGGCGGTGTCATGGCGCGGTCGGGCGGCATCATCGCACCCGGCAATTCGATCGGCACGCTCAACGTCGCCGGCAATCTCGACCAGGCGGCGGGCTCGATCTACCAGGTCGAGCTGACCTCGACCGGCCAGTCCGATCTCATCCACGCGACGGGCACGGCGACCATCGCCGCCGGCGCGATCCTCGACGTGATCAAGACCGACGCAGCACCTTACGTGGCGGGCATGCATTACACCGTGCTGCAGGCAGACATGGGCGTCACCGGCACCTACACGATCAGCGGCCTAGGCCCGTTCACCGGCCTTTCCGCGAGTTACGACCCGACGCATGTCTATCTTGACGCGACGCAGGCAAAATCCTTCGCCGAGGTCGGCCTGACGCCAAACCAGATCGCGACCGGCGGTGGTGCTGAAAGTCTTGGCAGCGGCAATCCGCTGTTCGATGCCATATTTGCTTTGCCGAGCGAAGCAGCCGCCCAGGACGCCTTCGACCAGCTTTCCGGGGAAATCCATGCCTCGGCCAAGGGCATGCTGCTTGAAGACAGCCGCCTCGTCCGCGACGCGGCCAGCAATCGCATCGCTGCCGCCTTTGGCGATGGCGGCGCTGCGGCGCTGCCGGTCATGGCCTATGGCGAGGATGGACCGGAAATGGTGGCGGCCGATACCGACCGCTTCGCCGTCTGGGGCCAGGTGTTCGGTTCGTGGAGCAACACCGACAGCGACGGCAATGCCGCCGCCTTCGATCGCTCGACCGGCGGTTTCCTGGCCGGCGCCGATACTTTGGTCGGCGGCTGGCGTGTCGGCCTCATCGGCGGCTACGGCCATTCCTCCTTTGATGCCGACGACCGCGATTCATCAGGCAAGGGTGACAGCTATCATCTCGGCCTCTATGGCGGCACCAACTGGGGTGCCATCGCCTTCCGCAGCGGCGCGGCCTATAGCTGGAGCAGTATCTCGACCAGGCGCTCGGTTGCTTTCAACGGCTTTGCCGATCAACTATCAGCCGACTACGATGCCGGCACCGCGCAAGTGTTCGGCGAACTCGCTTACAAGGCGGATGCCGGTCGCTTCCATTTCGAGCCCTTCGCCAACCTCGCCTATGTCAGCGTGCACACCGATGGCTTCACCGAAACGGGTGGTGCCGCGGCGTTGACCAGCGCCAGCACAAACAGCGACGCCAGCTTCACCACGCTCGGCCTTCGCGGCGCGACCGACTTCGCGCTTGGCGGCATCGACGCCACCGCCCGCGGCACGCTCGGCTGGCGTCACGCCTTCGGCGATGTCACGCCGACCTCCGCCTTCGCCTTCGCCGGGGGCGATCAATTCACCATCGCCGGCGTGCCGATCGCCAGGGATGCCGCAGTGATCGAGGCCGGGTTCGATATGCACCTCGCCGCCAACGCAACGCTTGGCCTGTCTTATACCGGCCAGTTCGGCAGCGGCACGGTCGACCAGGGCGCGAAGGTCGATCTGGGCGTGAAGTTCTAAACGACGATGGCGAAACCGGGTTTGCAGCACGAACCTGTACGTTGACCAGCCCCTACTCCGGCGACGGCACGGGCGGCTTCGACGTCAGTGCGGTGCCGGCGGCCGCGACGATGACGGCGGCGATGCCGGCCAGTTGCGGCGCGGTCAGGCTCTCGTGCAGGAACAGGAAGCCGGCCAGCGCGCCGAGCCCTGGTTCCAGGCAGGTCAGCGTGCCATAGATGCGGGCCGGCATCCGGGTCAGCGCCACCATCTCCAGAAAGAACGGCAGCGCGCTCGAGAACAGGCCGACGAGCAAGGCACTGACCAGGATCGACGGCGCGAGCAGGCCCGTTCCCGCCTGCGCCACGCCGAAAGGCAGCACCAGCACGGCGGCTATCGCCATGCCGTAGGCGGTGGTGCGGGTGCCGAGCTCCGCGCCCGCCTTCTGCGCCAGCACGATGTAGAGCGCCCAGAAACCGCCGGCCGCCAAGGCCAGCATCACCCCGGTCGGATCGAGCGGCTGGAGCGAACGGATGAAGGGTGACAACAGCACGATGCCGGCGACCGCCAGTGCGATCCAGGCAAAGTCGCCCGCGCGCCGCGAGGTCAGCGTCGCCACCAGCAGCGGTCCTGAAAACTCCAGCGCCACCGCGACGCCGAGCGGTATAGTGGCGAGCGCGGCGTAGAACAGGAGGTTTAGCGCGCACAGCGTTACCCCATAGGCGACCAGCCACGGCATGGTGGCGCGCGAAGGCCGCATTTGCCAGGGCCGCAGCACGGCGATCAGCATCAGCGCGCCGACGACCAGCCTCAGCGTCGTCGTGCCCTGCGCGCCGATCACCGGAAACAGCGTCTTGGCGAAGGTGGCGCCGATCTGGATCGACACCATGGCGCCCAGCAGCGCCATCACGGGCAAAGGCGCCGCTTCACGACTGGCAACCGGCGTCGATGTCACTTGATCCCGTCCTCCATGCGCCATCAGGCAAACGCTGCGTCATGGGAGATAGGGCGAACCGGCCCGCTCGTCGTGAGGCAGGGCCGGCATCTCGATGGGGCAAGAAAGGCCACGCACGAGCCGGCCGCTCTCAGACGCGGCCGTTGCGCGCGTTCGGCAGTCTCGTGATCGCTGTCAGGACCAACAGTGCGATGCCGCCCAGAAACGCCATTGCCCCCAGCGACCAGGCAATGCCGACATGGACGATGGCAAAGGCGAGCGCAAACGGCGCGACGGCCGAAACGAGCAGCCGGGCCGATGTGACGCGCCCCTGCAACCGGCCATAGTCCGCACTGCCGAACAATGTCAGCGGCAGGGCGCCTATAACGATGCTGAAGAGCCCGTTGCCCATGCCGAACACGACGGCGAAGATCATCGCGCCAGCGACGGAAGGCGCCGTGCAGTCCAGCACGACGACCCCGCTCGTCATCAGGCCAGCCGAGATGATGGCCAGCGTCAATGGCGGAAGGTTGATGCCGAAGATCATGTTGATGAAGCGGCTCAACACCTGTGACGGCCCGAACAGCGTTCCGACGATGGCGGCGGTCGCCCCCAGGCCAAGTCCGGAAAGCAGCGGCACCATATGCACCAGGACAGCGGCGCCAAGCAGGTTCTGCAGCGAGAAGGCGATGACCATCAGCGCGAAGCCGAGCGGCCGCGCCGAAGCGGGAAGCGAGCCCTGGACATGCCGTGGCGGCTCGGTCGCCGCACGCCTGCTCTTGGCCAGCCCATGCGAGAGCCAGGCGTGCAGCGGCAGGCAGACGAGCAGGTTCAGCCCCGCGAAGACGAGATAGACGCTTCGCCATGACATCTGCGCGTGCAGGGCCGAGGTGATCGGCCAGAACACGGTCGATGCGAAGCCGGCAATGAGGGTGAGATAGGTGATGCTGCGTTGCGCCGCGCGCGGTCTTATCTGCACAAGCAGCGCGAAAGCGGCGCCGTACTGGACCAGGTTCGATGCCACTTCCAGCACGATCAGCGCCGCCACGAAGGCCCCGGCCGCCGGCGCGTAGGCACAGGCGGCGAGCGCAGCCGCGGCAAGGATCGAGCCGGCGGTCATGATCCTGCCGGCGCCGAAGCGGTCGATCCAGTTTCCAAGCCAGGGTGCCGTCAGGCCGCCAACCAGCAGGGCCGCCGAGAGCGCGCCGAAAATCCATTCGGTCGGCCAGCCCAGATCCTTCGCCATGTCGGCGGCGAGAATGCTGAAGCTGTAATACAGCGTGCCGTAGCCGACGATCTGGGTGACGCCGAGGGCGGCAATGGCGGCCAGCGGCGACCGCTCCGCGACTTCGAGATCGGCAAGGCTTCGATCACTTGCTGCCACGGTCATGCATCACCACCTCGCCGTCTTCCTTGGTGAAGCGGGTCACCGGGTGGTCGAGCAGATCGAGCACGAGCTCGGACGGACGGCACAGCCGCGTCCCCTTGGGCGTTTCGACGATCGGCCGGTTGATCAGGATCGGATGCCGCAGCATGGCATCGATCAGCTGGTCGTCGGTCCATTTGGGATCGGCCAGGCCGAGTTCGGCATAGGGCGTACCCTTTTCGCGCAGCAAGGCGCGCGCCGGAATTGCCATCGCGGCAATCAGTTGGCGCAGACGGTCCCGGCTGGGCGGGTGTTTCAGATACTCGATGATGTCAGGCTTCTCGCCGCTCGCCTGGATCATGGCAAGCGTGTTGCGAGAGGTGCCGCAGTCGGGATTGTGGTAGATCGTGACGGTCATGGCTTGGCCTCGACGGCAAGGGGTTGGATTTGGGATTGCTGCCGCAGCAGCCATGTAGCCAGATCATACTGCGACTTCGGCGCGATCGGGATGGTCGCCGAGCCTTTTATCGCGGCGATCACTGAACCGGTCCCTTCACATCGGCGGCGCAGCAAACTGGAGCCAGCGCCGGCGCGCAGATTTCCGGCCGGCCGGAGCAGCAATCCTCCATCAGGAAACGGATGAGGCCGCTCAACGCGTCATATTCGGCGCTGTAGACCATCGAGCGCGAATCGCGCCGCACGCTGACCAGCCCTGCCCGCTCGAGCTCCTTCAGGTGGAAGCTCACATTCGAGGCCGAGACCTCGACCTTTTCGGCGATGGCGCCGGCGGCAATCCCGTCCGGACCGGCAATCACCAGATGCCGCAGGATGCGCAGGCGCGTTTCTTGAGAAAGCGCCGCGAAGGCGGAAAGGGCTTGACGTTCATCCATATTTCAACAATCCTAAAAATGTTGAAACAAGGATTACCGCACATGCTCGTTTCTGACAATCGGGAATTTGAACCCGCTGACGTCGTTGATCCCGGCGACATCACCATCGCTGGCTTGCTGGAGTTTCTGACGGGCTACGAGGACCGGCGGCTGGTGTTCTTCTACGACGGCCGGCCGGTGCGGCCCGGCTATCACGTCACCGAAGTGAAGGCCGGCCAGTTCGCTGCGCTGGACTGCGGTGCAAACCCGGAATCCTGGGCCGAGATCTTCGTGCAGCTCTGGGACGTCGAGGAGGACCGCACGCATATGCCGGCCGGGAAATTCTCGGCGATCATCCGCAAGGTGACGGAGCATGTCGGCCTCGACCATTCCGCCAAGCTCACTTTCGAAGTCAGCGACGGCGTGCGCCCGATGCAGCTCTACCGCGCCGCGCTTCCCCGGCTCGACGGTGATGCGGTGCATGTCGAGCTTTCGCCGCGGCCGGCAAGCTGCAAGCCACGTGACCGCTGGCTGGAGGAAGAGAGGAAAGCCAAGGCCTGTTGCGGACCTTCGGCCGGACCGCAACCTTGCTGCGGCTAAAGCAATTCCAGGAAAAACGTGCACGGTTTTCCCGGGAAAAGCGCGTAGCGCTTTCCCTTGGGAATTGCGTCAAATCAAAGAGTTAGAGCGGTTCGCCGTTTCCGTGAGCGGCAGCGCGGCGCCGGGTGGCGCTGCTCGAGTTCCTCCGCTGCGGTGGCGTTCGAGGCCGAGTGATCGCGTTGAGGCTTTTGGCCGGCAGCCCGCATCGTGAAAGGCAGCGAGCGCGGGACGCTGCCAGCAGCGGAACCTGAGGCCATGCCGGGCGAAATGAGCTACGGCGTGGCGCGGAGATTCCTGCGGATGCGCCGCCTGCCCGTTCCACGGGCTTTCTCCGCCACCACGGTGGCGATGTCGACCACGTCGGCCTCGCGCGATCTGCCGTTGGTGGCCTTGTGGAGCCGCTCGTAAGGCAGCAATTCCTTGATCCGCGCATTGAGCGACACGATTTCAGCTTTGAGGTCCTCGCATTCCTGCCTCTGGACATCCAGCTGTATCTGTTCCGATGCTTGTTGCAGCGCAAGCTGCGAAAGATTGGCGTTCGCTTTCGAAAGGCTCGTCTTGTCGTTTTCGTTCTCGTCGGTGAGCGAGGACAACTTTTGATCGGCGATTTTCTTTTCGGCCAGGGTGTCATTCAAGTCGGTCTTGAGCCTGGCGATCTCGGCTGCGGCCTCGCTGTTCTCGTGCGAGGCCCGCTCCAGCCGTGATTGCAGGTCCTGGATCTCGGAACGCAATCCGCGCATTTCCGTCTGGCTGCGCGCCAGTTCAGCTTGCCTGTCGCCTTCCATCATGCTGGCCGCTTCGGTCATTTCCGATAGCTTTGCCTGGGCAGTCTCGAGTGACTTCTGGAGCCTTATCTCCTCCTTTTCGCTCTTGCCGAGCGCGGCCAGCAGTTCGGTAAGCCGCGCTGCTTCGCTGGCATGGATCGTCGAGAGCTCGTCGAGCCTGTGGCGCGTCTGGGTTTCCCGCTTCAGCGCCTTGTCGAGCTCGATCGACAGGCTGACATGTTTTTCCCGCAGCATCTTGCTCTCGCGCAGGCGCCTGTTGGCCTCGACCGCCCTGGCCGTCAGCCGCTTGGCGATGTCGCCGAACTCCGCGTCGCGTTTTGCGCTCGCATTGGCCGTCTCGGCAAGTTCCAGCCTGGCCGCTGCGAGCGCTGCGCGAAGCGCCTCCCTGTCCTGGACCAGGCCTGTCTCGCGCTGTTGCAGCAATTCGCAGGCGCTTTCACGCTCGCGCAGCTTTCTTGCCGTGTCGTGCAGCTTTTCCGACAGCGTTCTTTGTTCCGCGATCAGGTCGCCGTTTGCGAGCTCCAACTCGTTGGCGCGAAGAATGTCGGTGTGGAGGATGTTGAGGAATTCGCGCGTCAAATGGTGCGAGGTCGCGATCTCCGACAGTTTGCCGTTGATCTCATCCAGATAATCCCTGGCATCATGGAACATCCCTTCGAAGGCACTCAATGCCGCCATCCGGGTCTGGGTATGGGGCGTCAGTCGTGGCGCGGTTTCGGTGGCGTCGGCGTTGCCCGCGCCGTCCGGATTATCCGCACCATCCGCATCTGCCGCATTGGCCTCGGGTGCCGAGGCCTCGGCTCCTGGCGCGGAATCCGGGACATAGCCGCTGTCTGGCGGCGCGTCATATTCGGTATCGAGGCTGGCATCCAGAGCGTCCGCAAGATCGGCCTGCAGCTCCTGGAGTGCATCATCTACGTCTTCGGCACGCTTGATCAGACCCTTGAAATTCATAACGAATGCCCTTTACGCATACCCCATTCAGTATTTAATAATTGGCTAATATGTATGCTTACATCCACTGATTGCGCAGGGGAAGCCCCCCATTAGGGGGAGCGTAAAGTTGAACATTTGGGGTTGGGATGCGGCGGGCGACCAGTGCCGAGGCCGTCTTTTTGCAGAATTGACGCACCCAATCTCTGGGTGAAATCTGAATGCGGAAATTCCTGGCTCCTACTTCCCCGCGTGGAAGGTAGGACCGAGGGCGCTGGCGCTGGAGGATGCTCGTCCTGGAGCGCCGCGCCAACTCCGCCCGCTGCTTGCAGCGACCCTCCCCACAAGGGGGGTAAAAGTCAGCCCGCCATGGCCAGCGGCACGGCGCTTTTGTTGGGGATCTGGATGTCGATTTCCAGCGTCGACATGGTCTCGCCGCGGTCCATCGAGATTTGCAGATAGTCCTGGTCGATCTGCACGTGCTTGGCGATGACGGCCATGATCTCCTCGCGCAGCACCGAGACGAGGTCGGGCTGGCCACGGCTGCGGCGTTCGTAGGCGAGCAGCACCTGCAGCCGCTCACGCGCCACGGGCGCGCTGGAGCGCCGCTTGAAGAGGTCGAGAATGTTCATGCCGCCCTCCTTCCGAGCAGCCTGTCGAGGAAGCCCTTGCGCTCGAAGGGAACCACGACCGGCAGGTCTTCGCCTTCCAGCCGCCGCGCCGCTTCGATATAGGCCTTGGCGGCGGCGTTCAGCGGATCGCTCAGCGTCACCGGCGAACCGAGATTGGAGGCCCTGAGCACATCCTGGCTCTCCGGGATGATGCCGAGCAGCGGCACCGACAGGATTTCCAGCACGTCGTCGATTGACAGCATCTCGCCGCGAGCCGCGCGGCCGGCATCGTAACGCGTCACCAGCACGTGCTTGGCGATTTGCTCGCCCTGCTCGGCGCGCATGGTGCGGGCGTCGAGCAGGCCGATGATGCGGTCGGAATCGCGCACCGACGACACTTCCGGATTGGTGACGATGACTGCCTCGTCGGCGAAGCGCATGGCGAGCTGCGCGCCGCGTTCGATGCCGGCCGGACTGTCGCAGAACACATAGTCGAACACCGAGCGCAGCTTCTCGATCACCTCGCCGACGCCTTCTTCGGTCAGCGCGTCCTTGTCGCGCGTTTGCGAGGCCGGCAGCAGGAACAGCGTGTCGACGCGCTTGTCGCGGATCAGCGCCTGCGACAGCTTGGCCGTGCCCTGGATGACATTGACGAGGTCGAACACCACGCGCCGCTCGGCGCCCATGATCAGGTCGAGATTGCGCAGACCGACGTCGAAATCGACCAGCGCCACTTTCTTGCCGGTCCTGGCGACCGCGGCCCCCAATGCGGCCGTCGAGGTCGTCTTGCCGACACCTCCCTTGCCTGAGGTGACCACCACTACCTTGCCCATGAAAAAAGCCTCCGTCGCCTGATGTTGTCGTTTGTTATTGCTCCGTGCGTCGCACGGCTATTGTTGGAACCTGCCATCATCCCACGCGAAACCGGTCCCAACCTTGCGGGGCTAGGCGGCGTCCTGTCCGCGATCGAGCAAGACGAGAACTGGTTCGGCGTTTTCATCCCGGCGCCCTAGTTCAGCGGCACGACGCGCAGCACGCCGTCTTCGAGGAAGGCCTGCACCGGCTTGCCGCGCGAGGCGCCTTCCATGTCCTCCGCCGTGGTGTACCAGCCGTCGATGGCGAGCAGTTCGGCCTCGTTCCTGCGGCAGAAGATGCGCGCCGAAATATTGCCTTCCGAGCCCGCAATGGCGCGGCCGCGCAGCGTGCCGTAGACATGGATCGAGCCCGCCGCGATGATCTCGGAACCGGAAGCGACCGATCCAAGCACGATGACATCGCCATGCGGATGAAAGATCGATTGACCCGAACGGAGGGGCGACTTGACCATGAGCGTTCCGGCCGGCACCGGCTCCGCCGCACCGGCTTCCTGTTCTGTCTTGACCGGCTTGGCCGCCTTGACCTTTCCAGCCTCGGCCTTGCCCTCGTCGGGCCTGCCCGTTTCCTTGCCGCGTTCCGAAGACTCCGCTTCCGTTTTGCGGGCCTCCTCCGCGACGCCTGCCTTGCCGTTGCGGCCGGGCTGCGCCAGCAGGCCATCTGAAGTGGCCTCCTTGGCGCCGGTCAGCAGCGGCGGCAGCTCGGGCCCGAGCGAGGCCCCTTCGAGCTCGATGGCATAGACCCGGATGCCACGCGCGCCGAGCGAGGCGACCAGCGCCGCGATCTCGTCGGACCCGGGCTTCAGCGCATTGAGATCGAGCACCACCGGCCGACCGGAGAAATAACCCGGCGAATTGCCGATCCAATGATCCAGCCCCTCCAGCCAAGCACCGATCGGCGCCTCCGGCGTCAGCGTGAACGCGACGAACGAACGGGCGCGAAAGCGAATGGATTTGGTCTCCAGGGGAGCGGCAAAGGTCACGGCTGGCGAATCCTTACTCAATGGTTAAAGGGTGCCGGCCGAATGGTTAACAAATGGTTAATAAAGACGGCTGGCACCTTGGAAGCCGCCAGAAATTGGAGGGTCGGCTAACCGCCGGTTGCGGATGCCGGCTGACAACACGCGGAATGTGCTGATAGCGCCGCATCAGCAAGCGGATTACCGCCGATCAATCGACAAGCTAGATCTCAAAATGCACCAAGGACGGCAACAGCGGGGGCCACCGCCAGCGACGACCGATCCCCTCCCGAAAGGCGCGCGCGCAGGTTGACAATCCTTGGGTTGATGCAACATCCTGCCGACCTTTGACCGGGAGGTAGTATGACTGTTTCGATCAATCGTCGCGTCTTTTCCGTCTGCGCGGGTACTTTGGCGCTGGCCGCGGCAGGGTTTTCGCCGGCGCGCGCGCAGCAGGCTTTTTTCCGTATCGGCACCGGCGGCACGTCCGGCACCTACTATCCGGTGGGCGGGCTGATCGCCAACGCGATCTCGGCAACGGGGCCGGCCGGCGTCGAGGGCCTGGTTGCCAGCGCCACGTCCTCCAACGGTTCGGTGGCCAACATCAGCGCCATCCAGTCGGGCGCTTCCGAATCGGGCTTCACGCAATCCGACGTCGCCTACTGGGCGCATTCGGGCACCGGCCTCTACGAGGGCAAGCCCAAGGTAGAGGATCTGCGCCTCATTGCGACGCTCTATCCCGAAACCATCCATCTGGTCGCGCGCGCTGACGCCGGCATCAAGACGGTGGCGGATCTGAAGGGCAAGCGCGTCTCCCTCGACGAGCCGGGTTCCGGCACCATCGTTGATGCGCGCCTGGTGCTCGGCGCCTACGGCCTAACCGAGAAGGACGTAAAGCCCGAATATCTCAAGCCCGGCCCGGCAGGCGAGCGCCTGCAGGACGGCGCCATGGACGCCTATTTCTTCGTCGGCGGCTATCCGACCGGTGCCATCGTCGAGCTTGCCAGCACCAACAACATCACGCTGGTGCCGATCACCGGCCCCGAGGCCGACAAGCTCCTGTCCGAACAGAAGTTCTTCTCGACCGACATCGTGCCGGCGGGCACCTACAAGAATGTCGGCGAGACCAAGACCATTTCGGTCGCCGCGCAATGGGTGACCAGCGCCAAGCAGAGTGATGACCTCATCTACAAGATCGTCAAGTCGCTCTACAGCGACGAGACCCAGAAGGCGCTGCAGGCTGGTCATGCCAAGGGCAAGCTGATCACGCTCCAGAACGCGGTCACCAGCGCCGGCATTCCGTTCCATCCGGGCGCGGAGAAATTCTACAAGGAAGTTGGCGCCCTGAAATAAGCGGCCACCCGACAGACTGGCGATAACGAGGCGGAAGGCGTGCTTTCCGCCTCCTTCGTCTGGGGATTCAGGATACGGAACCGGCTATGAGCGACGACGACAAGATCAGGCTTTCCGGCATGGAGTTCGACGAGGAAAAGGCTCGCGAACTGGAGGAGAAATTCGACTCCGAGATCCGGTTCCGGCCGCTGACCCGCGCCGCCGGCTGGCTGGTCGGCTTCCTTCTGGTGGCCTTGTCGCTGTTTCACTATTACACGGCTGGCTTCGGCTTGCTGCAGGAGATGCTGCACCGGGGCATCCACCTGTCGATGGTGCTGTCGCTGATCTTCCTCGTCTTCCCTCTGGTGAAGAAGGGCTACGACCAGTCCGCCCAATCCAGCCTTCTGCGGCCGCTCGGCATACCGGTTTTCGACTGGTTGCTGGCGCTTGCCGCGGTGGTTGCGGTCCTGCACGTGCCGATGATCCCGCTCGACGATCTTGCCTTCCGCGTCGGCAATCCCACGACGACGGACGTCGTGCTCGGCCTGATTCTCATTCTGCTCCTGCTGGAGGCGACGCGCCGGTCCGTCGGCATCCCGCTGCCCATCATCGCCATCCTCTTCATGGCTTATGCGCTGTTCGGCCCCTATATGCCGAGCATCCTGGTGCATCCCGGCGCGTCCGTCTCCCAGCTCGTCGACCACCTTTACCTGACGACGCAAGGCATCTACGGCATCGCGCTCGGCGTCGTCGCCACCTACGTTTTCCACTTCGTCCTGTTTGGCGTCTTCGCCACCCGCATCGGTCTCGGCCAGCTCTTTCTCGATTGCGCGGCATGGGTCGCCGGCCGCTACGCCGGCGGTCCGGCCAAGGTATCGATCTTCGGCTCGGCCCTGTTTGGCATGATTTCCGGCTCGTCGGTCGCCAACACCGTCACCGTCGGCTCGCTGACCATCCCGGCGATGATCCGGCTCGGCTACAAGAAGCATTTCGCCGCCGCGGTGGAGGCGGCCTCCTCCACCGGCGGGCAGGTGACGCCGCCGATCATGGGAGCCGCCGCCTTCCTGATGATCGAGTTCCTCGAACTGCCCTACACGACCATCATTCTGGCAGCGATAGTGCCGGCCTTCATGCACTTCTTCGGCGTGTTCATGCAGGTGCATTTCGAGGCCAAGCGCACCGGCTTGCGCGGTCTGCGCCCGGACGAGATGCCGGACGTGGTCGAGGCATTGAAACGGGACTGGCCGACCATCATCCCACTCGTCGTCCTGATCGGCGTGCTTCTTGCGGGTTATACGCCCTACATGGCTGCCTTCTGGGGCATTACCCTGTGCATCCTGGTCGGCCTGTTTAACCCGCGCCGACGCATGTCTGTCGCCGACATCGTGGTGTGCCTGCGCGACGGCGCCAAGTATGCGCTCGCCGTTGGCGCCGCCGCCGCCACGGTCGGCATCGTCGTCGGCGTCGTCACCCTGACCGGCGTCGGCTTCAAGCTGTCCTACATCGTAACATCGACGGCAGGCCATCTGTCGCTGCTGTTCGGCACCTTTGTCCCCGAGGCGATCTTCTCGACGCACGGGCTGACCCTTTTGTTCACGCTGATCATGACCGGCGTGGTCTGCATCCTGATGGGTTGCGGCATCCCGACGACAGCGAACTACATCATCATGGTGACGATTGCCGCACCGGCACTGGTGATGCTCGGCACCGAGCCGATCGTCGCCCACTTCTTCGTCTTCTATTATGGCCTGCTGGCTGACATCACGCCGCCGGTTGCGCTGGCTGCCTACGCTGCCGCCGGCATGGCGGGAGCTGATCCATTCAAGACCGGCAACACTGCCTTTCGGCTCGGGCTCGGCAAGGCGCTGGTGCCCTTTGTCTTTGTCTTCTCGCCATCGCTTCTGCTGGTGACGAAAGATTTCACCTGGCCGAACTTCCTCCTGGCCTTCTTTGGCTGCGCGCTCGGCATCACCTGCCTGGGCGCCGCCCTCTCGCGCTACCTGCTCGTGCGCACCCGGCCATGGGAAAACGTGTTGCTGGTGCTGGCCGCCCTGCTTCTGGTGGCGCCCGAACTCTATTCGTCCCTACTCGGCCTGGTGCTTATCATTCCCGTCATCTCGCGCCATTGGAGCGCGCGCAACGTCGAAGAGGCGCGACCAGCTTGATCAGCGCCGCCCCAACGATCCCTCCCCAAGAATTCAAAAGGGGCCGGGAACGTTGGGGGGACTTCAGGAAGTCAGCTTGCTTTCAGCCTGAACCTGACGCGAACCGCCAGGATCCCTTCCGCGGGGGAATGTTCCCCGAGAGCTGACAGACGGCTTTCAACATCAGAAGACGGCAGCCGAAGTTTCAAGTCATTGAGGGGTTCGTGACGAAAGGCATGATGTCCACGCCGTCTCCCGGGAAGACTGTGAAATGCGGGTGGTTCTCGAACAGGCGGGCGGCGGCATCGATTGTATCGGCCTCGACGACAATGTAGCCGCAGAAAGGGTTCACGGCGTCCGCGATGCCATCCTTGGTAACGCGCGTCGTCCTGCCGACCATGCCGCCGCGATCGGGGAAAGATGCCGCATTTCTCTCCTCCCAATCCGTCCACTGCTGTAGGCCGACGGCATCAATCGCATCTTGCTCGGGCTTGGGCAGGCTGCGAAAGCGGGCAAGGTCTTCGGGCTTCATGGTGTAGACGGCAAGAAAGCGGGGCATGTGACGGTCTTCGTGCTGACGGAAACGCATGCCAGCCTAGACTCCCGGTTGGCCGAAGTCACTAAACACTACCACCCTCAGGCACGGCGAATTGCCCATGACCGGGCACTTTCGGATCATCTCACTCTCCTTTCGAAAGGGGCCACGGTCGGGCCCTTCAGTCGCGATGCTCCGGCATTCCTTTCAGTTGGTCCATTGGGTCACGGCATGGCGCCGTCCTCGTCGCGCATGAAGTCGAGCTCGGTGACGGCCACCGGGCTCGGCGAAGGGCGAGGAACGCCAGCCGTTCAAGTTTTCTCCGCGTCCGCGCAGGTCGCTAAACACCGCTCTTGGCGCTGCGATGGAGTCGTCATCGCATCGTCTCTGGCCAGCTTCAGGCCGGCGCCTGGTCGGATGTGGGTGCCCCCATGCCAAAGACATGGGGCCACATTGCTCTCAGACCGTTCGATACGACTGCCCGCCAGTCAGTGAATGTTGATACGTCGCGTCACCTGACCGTTGCTTTCCCAATAGGTATGCTTCTTGGCAATGATGGGATCGTCCATTGCAGGTTGGACCTGCCCTTCGGTATCAACCGCGCGCGAGGTGACGGTGTGCTCTCCGGCGGAAGGCTTGGGCCAGTCGACGGACCATAGTTTCCAGGCAAAGTCCGCCTTGTCGGTTTCGTCGATGGCCGCCGGCATCCATGGCCCGTCATCGATCTTCACCTCGACCCGGTCGACCGGTGCGCCCCAGGCGGCCCCGACGATCCGGTAGTCATCGCCGATATGAGTGACCCGGGCCGGTGCCGATTTCAGCCGCGCCCGCCCGACCGAAGTTTCCACCCATACTGTCTCGCCGTTGTGGTCTTCCTCGCGCAGCGTGACATAATCGCGTCCCATGAACCGGTTCTCGAAGCGCTGATCGTTCACGTCTATGCGCTTGATCCATTTGACGTTCGCGATCCCGTACCATCCCGGCGCAATCAGCCGCAGCGGGAAGCCGTTGTCAGGAGGCAAGGGGGACCCATTCATCTCGTAGCAAAGGATGTTTTTGGGATCCATGGCGTCGGCAAGCGACATGCTGCGCGCAAAATTCTGCGTGAACTTGAAGTCGTCGGCCCGCTTGATTTCCCCTTTATCGGTGCCCCAGAAGACGACCTCGATACCAGTGTCGAGGACTCCGGCCTCCTTGAGGATCGGCGCGAGCGGCGTGCCCGCCCAGCGCGCATTGCCAATGCCGCCATTGAAAAACGGCAGACCGGTATTGCCCGAACATTCGACCGTGAAGGTGACTTCCTGGCGTGGTCGAGCCTTGATGTCGGCGAGCGTCAGGGTTGTCGGCTTTTTGACGGAGCCGCCGATTTCGAGTTTCCAGGTGCTTTCGTCGATCACCGGCCGGTCGAAATGCGCGATTGAAAAGAACTTGTCGTTGGGCGTCACCCAGGAATCGAGATCCTCCCACACCAGCTGATTTTTGATGATTTGCGGAACCGGGTTCGGCGGCAGCTGATCCAGCCATTTGATGACTTCCTCGCCGGCCCGGCTTGGAAAGGCAGAGGCAATCCGCGATTGAAAGGACGCCAACGCTACGAGGGCTGCCCCGCCTTGAACGATGAATTCACGTCTGGGAAGGTAATGCATGACGACTTCTCCTCCAGTGAAAAGCTCAGTTCTCCTTCAGTGATAGATGCAATAGCGACCGGGATCGCGCAAAGCAGAGGCCGGCCGCGGCGGGCAATTATGAGAGCGTGTGAACCAACCCGAGTTAGAAGCGCGCCGTAGCGACGTCTCCGCTCTCAATCGCCGGCTTGTCAGGTCCGATCCGGCGATCTTCAACTATATGCCCTATCTGTCCTCGTGGCGAGGGCAAGGGCCGCATCTTCGCATCACGATTGGGATCTGCCTCGTGTTCCAAAATCCAATGCCGCCTACAATTGGTGGGTTGGATTTTGTGAGCGGCAGGGACAACGCCGAGAATAAAGGACCAACGAGTCGATTTCCTCAATGGCGCTTGAAATACTGCACCTCCCGCTCGTGCTTCTCCGCTGCCTCACGCGTATCGAAAGTCCCCAGGTTCCGTCGCTTGCCCGTCTTCTCATCCTTCTTGCGCGAATAAAGCCGGTATTTTCCGTCCTTGAGTTTGCGGATCATTTGGCCTCTCCCTGACCGGGATTTCGCCGCCGCTTGCCCTTCAGCCCGAGTGCTGCCTGTTCGATCGCGGCGCGGTCGTTGCCCAGCCTGTCGATCAGGTCCTGTGCCTGCTTGCCTGATATGCCGGTGCGCATGGCCAGTTCCTCGACCGTAAGCACGTCGGTGCTGGCGATCTCGCGCGGCGGCGCATTGCCTGCCGCCATCGACAGCTCCCTGTCAATCTCGGCCTCGGCCCGGTGCCAGTGCTGCTCGGGGTCGCCGCCGCCTTCGCGCTCCCAGATCCGATAGGCGCGCTCCTGGATTTTCCCATGCCGTTGGTCGTCGCCCATTTCTCAAATCCTCCGTTGGGTAGCATCTGAACGCCGCCCGCGTCCGAACGATCCAAAGAATTTGCGCTATCGCCGCGCTGGGTCGCTGGAGGATGGGACGATGCAGGGCAGAGCCCGACGCTGTGCAAAATAATCCAGGCGGCGGGGCCGCCCGCCGCCTGGCTGCCGGCCGTGGCGGCCGGCTTTGTTGTCAGCGTCCCCAGATGCCCTGACCATAGCCCTGTGCAGGCATGTCGGAGTTCGAGTTTGCCCCCATTGCGCTGTCAGCGATGCTGTTTGTGACGCTCGGGACAGCCGTCTTGGCACCGCCCGACATCATCGCATGGGTGGTTGGATAGCTGCTTGCGGCAGGGATGAAGTCGGAGCCAAAGTGGTCGCTGCCGGCAAAAGCCATGCCGGAGCCGAACAACAACGAGACAACGGTCAATACAATCTTCTTCATTTCGGTTTCCATCTTTTTGAAGTTGACATTTGGCCCCAACGCGCCGCCCGCCCGCGTTCATGGGACCGTGTTTGTTGTTTCAGGCGAAACCGGCCAACCGCGATCCCACTGGATCTTGCAGTGACAGGTCGTTCAGCGCACGACCGTCTCGGTCCGTTGTTGCGCTGTTGGCGGCTTGATAAGGGCGTGGTGTTTGTGCGGGCGTGGTAGGCGGCGTGGTAAAAACCCTTGCCGGAGTGGAATTTTGCGTGGAATGCAGCCGGAAAGCGCAATGCCCGCTATTGGCATTGCCGCCTCGGCCCGCCGGAATAGGGCTGGTAGCTGTTGTCTTCCGGGCGGTAGGAGCGGTAGCGGCTGAAGCAGGAGGCGACATGGTCGTCATCCCCGGCGGCCGCATAGGCGCCCCGCCCGGTGCCGTTTTCCTCGACGTAGCTGGCCTCGGCGGCGGACGGCGCGGCACGGTCGGCGTCGAGATAGGGCGAGATGCAGGGGCGCTGCTGCCCGCTATAGGACATGTAGCTGTTGTCCTGCGGCCGGTAGGAGCGGTAGCGGCTCGCGCACCAAGCGATATGCGGCTGCGGCAGTTCGGCCGTGGCGGGCGCGATGGCGCCGGTGGCGGTGGGGTCGGTCTCCCCGACCTGGCGCTTGGGCTCGATATTAGCGGGCGCGAGCTGCTCGGCCGGCAAGCGCTCGAGATTCTGCGCCGCTTTGTCCACCGGCCGCGCCGTTTTGGTCCAAAGCTCCGCCATGCTGACGGTGGCCGGTGCCTGGCGCGGCGGGCTCGCGGTGATTAGCCAGACGGCGAAGGCCAGGCCGCTACCGAACACCGCAAGGGTCAAAACGAAACCGCAGGTCAGTCCCAACAATGCTTTCACGCCGCGCTCCTTGAGCCCCTGCTAAAGCAATGCAGGGGGTCAAGGCTGGTTCCAGCAAAGCGCGGGAAATAGGCGCGGCGCTCCGCTGGGGGCGTGCGAGGGCGGCGCCGTTCAAACCGGCGGCTTCACGTCCACTGGCAATTGGTTCTCCGCTGGGGGCAGCGCCGCCGGCATCTCCTCGCCGCGCTGGCGCTGCCGCAGATGGAGCGCCAACAGCCGGTCCAGCGAGACCGTGCCGGCGCCGGCAACGGCCAGCACGAACATGCCGCCCGATATCGCCAGGTCCTTTTCGAAATGCAGCAGTTCGTTCTGGCTGCCGAAATTGGTGTGGAACAGCATGGCCGTTGCCAAACAGAACAGGCCGAGCGCGATGGCGCCAAGCCGCGTCAGCAGGCCTGACGCGATGGAGAGCCCTGCCCCCAATTGCAACGCGACGGTGGCGACAAACAGCGGCAGGTTGACACCAAGCGCTGCCATCGCTCTGGCGGCGGCGTCGAAATGGGTGGCCAGCGTTGCGCCCTCATGCAAGAAGATGAGGGACAGAAGCAGGCGGCCGGCAAGCAGGCCCACGTCCCCGACATGGCATTTAGCGGCAAGATCCTGGAGCTTCGCGGAGCGTTCGGTCAATGTCATGGTCAGCCTCCGATCTTTTTGGCACGGGCAGGCGCCAAGCGCCTGATGTTGAAAAGGCCGGAGCCGGCGCGAGGGAGAGGATGCCGGCTCCGGCAAAGCGCGCCAGCCACGAGCGCCCAACGGTGGTGGACGAAGGGGCGAGCTCGGTGCCAATGCCGCCACTCAGTTTCGGCTTCGCCGAGCCAGCTCTCCCATCCCGTGAGAGAGGAAAGGTCCTACTTCGTCACCTTGGTGTCGATGGCCTGCCGCAGGTCGGAAAGCTCGTCGCACCCGGCCGGGCACAGCTTCCGCAGGGAGGCCAGTTGCTCCTTGGCCTTGTCCATCTCGCCGGTCTCGACATAAAGCTCGCCCAGATATTCGCGGGCGGCCCTGTGGTCGGGCTTCAGCTCCAGCGCCTTGGTGTAGTAGGTGAGCGCGGTCTCGTAATCACCGGTCTTGCGCAGGGTGAAGCCGAGCAGGTTGTAGACGTCCGCCTGCTGCGTGTCCTGCGCCAGATCGCGCAGCTCGGCCAATGCGCCGGAATAGTCCTTGGCATCGATCTTGGCCTTGATGGCGGTGAGATCCGGCGCGTCGGCGCCTTCGATGTCGTCGACCGCATAGGCCGGCATGATTGTCGCGACGGGAAGCACGGTCAGCACGGCAATGGCGCCGAGCAGGCCGAACATTGCATGTCTGCCCGACAGGGCATTTCTGCTCAAAAGGGATCGTTTCATTGTCTTTCTCGCTTGCGTTGGAAGCTCGTGCTCAGATCTGGACCGGAGTAAATCCGTATGCCTTGCCGTCCTTGACGAAGGTGCCGGTGCCCGGGAACGGGAAGTGCGACCCGGAAATGCGGATATTGTCCGATATCACCCGGTCGATGATCTTGTGGCGCGTGGCGATTGCCGTCGGTCCGTCCTGGTCGTAAGCGCCCTGCCACTCCGGATGCGGCGCCAGCAGCGCCGGCACATACATGGTGTCGGCCGAGATCATGATCTGCTCCTTGCCGGAGTTGGCCAGGTAGACAGAATGGCCTGGTGTGTGGCCGGGCGCGGCGATGATCTGGATTCCAGGCGTGACCTCGGCGCCGTCCTCGACCAGCTTCCAGTTCTTCCATTTCGGAAAGTTCTCGGCGATGCGCTTGCCCGCCGGCTTGCGGCCCTCGGGCAGCTTGGCCAGCCGGCTTGGGTCGGTCCACCACTTGTATTCGGTGGCGTTGACGATGAGCTCGGCATTGGGGAACACCGGCGCGCTGGTGCCCTTTTCCATCAGGCCCCAGACATGGTCGGGGTGGAAATGCGAGATCATGACGGTGTCGATCGCCTTGTAGTCGATGCCGGCCGCGGCCATGTTGGCCGGCAGATGCGTGGCATTGGCCTGCCACTGGCCGACGCCCGAGCCGGCATCCATCATGATCAGCTTGCCGCCCATCTTGAGCACGACGACAGTGAGCGGGATGGGCATGAAGTCGGTGGTCAGCCCCGCTTTGGCGAGTGCTGCCTTGGTGTCCTCGACCGAGACATCCTTGATGAAGGCCGGGTCGTGCGGCTTGCGCCAGATGCCGTCATAGATGGCGGTGATCTCGATATCGCCGACCTTGTATCTGTAGAAGCCGACGGTGGGCTCCACCGGAGCTTGCGCGAAGGCCGGACCGATGAATTCAAGCTTGCCGGCAAGGCCGAAGGCGGCAGCAGCGGCGGCGGTGCCAAGCACTGTGCGGCGTGTCATGGTGAACATGGTGATCTCCTGTTCGAGGTGGTGGCTAAAGCCGCGAATGGCCAAAGTCCTGGAAGGAACGACGGAGAGAGGCCGGTACCCAGGGTCCGACTCCGCTCCATGACTTCAGCGACCCCAGAGGCTGTCGTTGTTGTGCCTGGTGATGATGTCCTGCACCGACCCCTGGCTCGGCCCCGTCTTTATCCTGGTGTCGACGCCATTGGGGCGTGCCGTGTAGGGGATAGAGCCGGTGGCATTGGTGTCGACCGGAGCGACCGGCTGATTGGCGTTGTTGGCGCCATGATCGCTGCCGGCGAAGGCAGCGCTCGAGGCAAGCATCATGGCAGCCACGCTGAGTGCGAGCTTGGTCATTTTGGCTAGGTCCTTGTTTCGTTTCCTCGGCGCGGGCCGTCAGATTTGGCCCCGCTACAGTGAAGACCCTGCAGCCCCGCGCTTTATTCCCGGGCGCGATGAGATTTTTTTGAGGGAGAAAATCAGGGGCTCGGCGGCCACAGGACTGGTGTTCCTCGCCCACGAATATCAGCGAGAGGAACCAGGCTGGGAATGCCGCTGCCTTCCGGCACGCCAACCGCGTGCACGCACGAAAGGCGCCGGCGCAGCGCGCCGGCGCCTCCAATGATACGCCGAGCCCGTGCTGGTTACGGACAGGTCTTCTTGCCGCAGACCGCGATGCAGATCGCCGGATTCGAACAGGTGTAGGTTTTTCTGGAGCTGGTCCCGGACGAAGACCCGCTGCTGGAAGCGGCGATCTGCCCGGCCGCCCCCTTGGACAGGTCCAGTGCCTTCATGTCGGGATCGCGCGCGGCGATCTTGCCGCATGTTTCGCTGCCGCAGACCGCCCTGCAGATTGCCGGGTTCATGCATTTGTAGGCCGCGAAGACCTCGGTCGGAAGAATTGCGCAGAAAACCGTAATGCCCAGTATCAATCTTTTCGCCGCACGCATTTTTATCTCCAGGGCCAGCTTTCCGATGTCACGGAGGCCTGGCCGCCCACCCCCGCTCCCGCGCATGCCGTTGCACCCGCGTCCGCCGGCGCGACCATGCCCGCGCCGGGACAAAGGCGTGTCGCACTGGCGGCACAGGCAAGTGGCACCGACGGAACAGGTGACCGGCTTGCCATGCGTGAGCGGCGCGGCCGCATGCGTCTCATGGCGCGCGGCCGGCGCGCACCTCCGATGGGGTCATGCGATAGCGGGACCGGAATTGCCGGTAGAAGGTCGAGGGTTCGACCAGCCCCGCCTCGAAAGCGAGGTCGGCGATCGGCCTTGCCGAAAAAAGCGGGCTGGCGAGCTGTCGGTGGACCCGCTCCAGCCGTCTTTGCATGACATAGTCGGAAAAGCCGTGCCCCTCTTCGGCGAAAAGGCGCCTGATGTAGCGCGGGCTGAGCCCCAGCCCCCGGCCCGCCGTCTCTGCTGAGAGCCGCGCTCGGTGCAGGTTCTCTTCGATGTAACGCTTGATGGCATGCATACGGGCCGCGCGAACGCCGCGACCGGCGACCACCTCGTCGACCTCGCGGTTGGCGCCGACTGCCGCGGCGAAGAGATCGGCAATGTGCTGGGCGGCCAGCGGTGCCAGACCGGGGCTGATCGCCCCACGCCCCACCGCCTCGATATAGGCCAGCAGAAGCCGCGCTTCAGGCGTGCCGGGGTTGATGGCATCCGGCCTGAGATCGCCGACATGGCGAAGGAGAGGAGTGAGCATCGATCGGGCAAATCGGGCGCAGATCGTCCAGTCGCCGTTCGGCGCCCTCGCTCGCCAGCTCCGGTCCATCGGCATGATGCAGGGCGCACCGGGCGAGGTCTCAACCGCCTCGTGCCCTGCCGTATCGAAACGCCACCCACCCGCGATCCAGGACACCACCACGTCGTCATTGGCGTCCTGCTGGAGCGCGGCCGTGCGTTCCCAGGCCATGGGCGCGACCTGCCCGTGGGCCACGCTCACCCCTGGCAGGATGGTGGTGGAGGCCCTCAGCCGCAACTCGCCGCGTTCAAGGGGCGCAAGGTCCAGCCGCATGCAGATGCGGCCATAAAACTCGCGCACGGCGGCTTCGCGGTCGCGGTCCGAAAACTCGTCTGTCGACAGGACGATGACATTGTCCTCGGTCGCCACCGGCGTTCGATCCCCCGTTTAGAACCTCACAGCGAACGCTTTTTCGTGCGGGCAACGGCGGCATTTCAAGACTTATGTGGAAGCTCCGCGCAAATGTGGCACGAGGCGCAAGGAATGTGGCCGCTGGTGCAACCGATCGGGGAAATCGCCTCGGAAAGCACGGGAAGGCTCTTCACATACCTGCTGATCGGACGCCGCTTGTCCATTGATTCATTTTGCCTTTCGGCTGGCACGCCGCCCTCTATCGCAGTTCGCGGATCCAGTGCCACATGGTGCGGTTCTCGCCATGGCCGAGGGACTGGCTGCGCCCTTGGGCGGCATGCGCGCGCATCTCCCGCGGGGTCATGTCGAAGGAGCGGCGGAAGGCGCGCACGAAGCTCTTGCGGTGACCGAAACCATAGCGACCGGCGATCTCGGCAATGCTTTCGTGCCGGCGGCCGGGATCGGCGAGCTCGGCGCGGCAGCGGCGCAGCCTCTCCTCCTGGATATATCTGGAAAGACCGCCATGAGGCTCGAAGAGGTAATAGAGCTTGCGCATGGAGATGCCGAACATGGCAGCGATGGCCTCGGCGGTGAGGTGCCGGCTGCGGATATGCGCGTCGATGTGGCGACGGATCTCGCCGGTAAGCGCCAGGTGGACCGAAGCGGCGTTCTCCTCCGCCACGGCCGAATTCACGGCCGCGGCGGCGAGTTCCAGCGTCGGCCCGATCACCGCCTCGGCGTCCTGACGGCTCATTGCGGGCGCGGCCCCGTAGAGGCCCACAAGATGCCCGCGCAACAGCGCCGCCAACGGCGCGTTGCCGGAAATGACGCGCATATTGTGCTCGTCCGGCGCCTTCAAAAATGGCGCCAGCAGGCGGCGCGGCATGGTCAGGTTGAGGCTGTCGAAATCGGAGGTGCCCGTCGACTGGGCCTGCGCCAGGTCGGCCACGATCAGGTCCCCGGATGATGCCTTTTCATCCGATGCGCCATCGCGCCGTCCATGGCTTCCGCGCAGGCAGACCTGCACAGTGATGTGATCGAGGCCGTCGCGGCCGATCCGGGCGCGCGAGCGGTCGAAGCTTTGCGCGATGCATCCATACGAGGTGAGGACGATCTCGCCGAAATGAAAGGCATCGGCGTGGAAATGAAACCGGTCATCGCCGGCGTTGCGCGGGCGAACGTCGTAGAGCAGGCCGATATTCTCCTGCCACAACGCAACGGCTTGCCGGGGCGCAAGGCCCACCGTGTCCAGCACGCAGCGCTGAACCCCGGTGTCGACGAATTGCCTTTGCGGCACAACGCTTTGACTGCTGTCTGCTGCTGCCACCCGCCATGCCCCGCAATCCGCGAACCGCTCACAATATGCATTTATGCCGGGGCGCGACAACGCCTGATTGCACGGCCGCCCGCCGGAAATGTCGGCTCAGAGCTGGCTCAACACTTCGGTGTATTCCCTGACCTCTCCATCCTGCCCACGAATGCGCCAGTTGCCGCCGTCGCAGTCTTCCACGTAATCCGGCCCGATCGGCACCTTGCCGCCACCGTCGGGCAGGTCGAGCACGTAGACCGGATTGCAGATGCCGGACAGGCGCGCGCGCAGCGCGGCCACCAGCGCCTGGCCTTCGGCGATCGTGGTGCGGCGGTGCGCCATGCCGCGCGCAAGGTCGCCATGGTGGAGATAGTAGGGCTTTACCCCCAGGCGGTACATCAACTCGCGGCAGAGTTCTTCCTGCACCTCGACAGTGTCGTTGACGCCCTTGAGCAGGACGCTCTGGTTGAGCAGCACGAAACCGGCTTGCCGCAAGCCACGGCAGGCCGCCTCGGTCGCATCGGTGATCTCGCGCGGATGGTTGAAATGGGTGACGACCGTGATCATCAGCCGGCCTTGCAAGGCAGCGATCAGCCCTGGCGTGATGCGTGAAGGCAGCGAGACCGGCACGCGGGTGTGGATGCGCATCAGCCGCACATGCGCGATCGCCTCGATGCGGGCGCGGATTTCGCTGAGCGCCTTGTCAGGCAGCGAGAGCGGATCGCCGCCAGTCAGGATCACCTCGCGGATCTCGGGGTGGGAAGCGATATAGGCGAGCGCCGGCTCCAGGGCTTCGCGCGTATAGCCGCGTCCGATCGAGGTCAGGGACTCCTTGCGGAAGCAGAAGCGGCAATAGACCGCGCATTGATAGGTTGGAAACAGCAGCACCCGGTCGGCATGGCGATGCGTCAGCCTGGGCACCGGGCTGAAGGCGTGGTCGCCGATCGGGTCGTCGAGCTCGCCTTCGCCGGTCACCAGCTCGTCGGGAGACGGGATGACCTGCGCCCGGATAGGATCGGCGGGGTCTTCCCAGTCGATCAGCTCGAGATAGGATTTGGGGATACGCACCTTGTGGCGGGAGGCTGCTTCCTGGGCCGCCGCGCGTTCGCCCGGCGACAGCGGCAGCACGGCCAGATCGCGCACATGGCGCACGCCGGCGCGGACGTCGTCCTGCCAGGTGACGTCGACATCGGAAGCGGACTCAGCTTCGGCCGTCGTCGCATCGTGGAGCTGTGTGGTCATGGGGTTCTCGAGGTCTTTGGCGGACCTATCGGCCGGATGGCCTGCCGGGTCAACCGCCTTGCGCCCGCCTTCTCCGTGTAGCAAGGAGGGTCTGCGCTCTCGAAAATGCCGCGGAGAAGACCCCGATGGAACTCGCAGAAGCGGAAGCAGGGCTGAACTTGGGAACGCCGGCCATGACGACCATTTACGAATTCGCGGTTGTCGAGGGCCAGGAATGGGTGCTTCCTCTCGACGAGGCCTACTACGAGGTCTTCTCCTCCCTTGACGGAACACCCCTCGAGAACTGGGACCCACCGGTCATGCGCCGCGTATCGGAGGGCGACCCCCACTATTCGGACTTCCCCTGGCTTGGCGAGCATGCCCCGCTTTTGCGCAAGCCTGCCGTCGATGCGCTGAAGGCATATCTGCTGCCCTATGGACAGCTGATCCCGTTGCGCGGGGAAGAGGTCTGGCTGTTCAACGTGACCACCGTGATCGATGCGCTGGACGAGGAGCGGTCCGGAATCGTCTATTTTGATGACGGCGCCATTCTCGCGATCGAGCGATACGAATTCGACGCGGACAAGATCGACACCGCCGAAATTTTCAAGCTGCCGATGCGCGCGTCCCCGGTGTTCGTCAACGACACATTCGTCAATCGCGTGCGCAACGCCGGACTGCGGACGGTATCGTTCAAACCCAGGTGGCGCCGCATCGATGGGTGACGTTTGATGACCCCTGCGATGCCAACTAGATCAGGTTCTGTCCGCCATCGATGCGGATCGTCTCGCCGGTCGTGAATTCGCTTTCCATGAGGTAGAGATAGGCAGGGGCGACGTCGGCGGGCGTAGCGACCTTCCTCGCGGGCAGGCGCTCGGCCATGCCGGCGAAAAAACCGGATTTCGCCTCACCGACGAGTTCGTCCCACATCGGCGTGTCGACCCATCCCGGCGACACGATGTTGACGCGCGTCGGGGCCAACTCCAGCGCCAGCGCCCGGGCGAAATAGCTGAACGAACCGGCGATCGCGGACACCACCGAGCCGCCGGGAACCGGCGGGCGGTCCTTGTTGATGCCTGAGGTGAAGGTCATGGACCCTCCGGCTTTCAGCGTGCGCACGCCATGTTTGGCGAGCATCACGGCGCCGATCAGCTTGTTGTCGACGAAGCGCCGCACGAAGTCCATGTCGGTCTGGCCGATCGGGTCGTTGGGCGGCGGCGTGCCGGCCGTCGAGACGAGGTGGTCGAAGGCACCGGTTTCGTCGAATATCCGGGCAATGTCCGCCTCATCAGTCATATCAGCGGAAAGGCCTCGCACGCGACCGCCCGGGCCGAGCGTCCGTTCCGCGGCCTTGAGCTTTTCGCCCGAGCGGCCGACGATCACCAGCTCCGCGCCGCGCTCCAGCGCGGCCGCCGCTACGCCGAGCCCTATGCCGGAACTGCCTCCGACGACAATAATTCTCTTGCCCTTGAGCGATGCCATGGGAACCTCCGTCTTCAAGATGGACTGCTGGATTTACGCCTTGCCGGCGTGGGCCGCCTCGATATCGGCCACGATGATCTTGCTCATCTTGTACATCGCCTGCCGCGCCCGGCCGGCCTTGTCGCGGTCCGGGTCGTTCATCAGGCGCAGGGCCGCTTCGGGGATCACCTGCCAGTAGACGCCGAATTTGTCCCTCAGCCAGCCGCAAGGCTTTTCCGCGCCGCCGCCCGCCGTCAGCGCGTTCCAGTAATAATCTGTCTCGGCCTGGTCCTTGGTCTCGATGTAGAGCGAGATCCGCTCGTTGAAGGGCGGCATCGAGCCGGCATTGAGCGCGGTGAAACGCTGGCCCTCGAGCTCGAAGTCGAAGATCGCGTGTGACACCGTTTTGTTCGTGCCGCCGACGAAGTCGGTGAACTCGATCGCCTCAAGCGCCCGGCCATTCTTGAATACAGACAGATAGAAGTCGCGCGCCTCTTCGGCGTTGAGATTGAACCAGAGGAAGGGGTGAACGGTCGCCATGCTGCTCTCGTGAGGTTTGATCACAAATCCTGCGAGCATTCTGTCCAGCATGTGCTGGACAGACAATCCAAACTTTGGCAAGGATTTGTGATCATATCTCACAGATTGGCCATGATCCGCAGACTTCCCCCACTCAACGCGCTGCCGGCCTTCGAGGCCGCCGCGCGGTATTTGAATTTCTCCAGGGCAGCCGACGAGCTCAACGTCACGCACGGCGCCGTCAGCCGGGCGATCAAGCACCTTGAGGAACAGCTCGGCGTGCTTCTGTTCGAGCGCGCGACGCGCTCGGTGCGCCTCACCGCCGTCGGCGGACCCTATGCGAGGGCGGTCCACGAGATGCTCGACCAGCTTGCGGCCGCCACCCAATCGGCGACGGCCGCCCATTCGGCCTCGACATTGAACGTCTCCACCTCCGACGGCTTCGCGGGAAAATGGCTGGTGCCGCGGCTCTATCGCTTTCATCGCGCGCATGGCGACATCGACGTCAGGATTTCGACGACCGGCAGGTTGACCAATTTCCTTGGCGACGGCATCGACGTCGCCATCCGCTATGGCGCGGGAAACTATCCCGGGCTCACATCGGAATTCCTCACCGGCGAGGAGGTGTTTCCGGTGTGCAGCCCGAGGCTCATGCAGGGCGCCTGGCCCCTGGAGAAGCCCGACGATCTCAGGCACCACACGCTGATCCATGATGGTTTCCCGATCGGCTGGGCGGCCTGGCTGTCCAGCGCGGGAGTGGAAGGCGTGGATCCGCGGAGCGGGATTACCTTCGATTCCGCCACTTTCGCGGTCGAGTCGGCCGTGCAAGGCGAAGGCGTGGTGCTTGGCCGGACCATGCTCGTCGCGGCCGACCTCGCCACCGGAAGGCTTGTCCGCCCTTTCGGCCACGCGCTGAAATCGGTTTCCAGCTTCTACCTGGTCTACCCTCCGGACGCGGTCCGCCGGCGCAAGGTGAAGGCTTTTCGCGATTGGCTCTTTTCGGAAATGACGGCGCAGGGTGCCACGGCCGTTTCCGGAGAGTAGCCTCTGCGCTAGCTTCTCAGTCCCGGTGCCTCCTGCCCGGTGCGCTCGACATATTCGGTGTAGCCACCACCATAGGTGTGGATGCCTTCCGGCGTCAGTTCCAGCACGCGATTGGACAGCGCCGCCAGGAAATGGCGGTCGTGCGAGACGAACAGCATGGTGCCCTCATACTGCGACAGCGCCTCGATCAGCATCTGCTTGGTGGCGATGTCGAGATGGTTGGTCGGCTCATCCAGCACCAGGAGGTTGGGCGGATCGAACAGCATCAGCGCCATCACCAGCCGCGCCTTTTCGCCGCCCGAAAGCACCCGGCACTTCTTCTCGATCTCGTCACCGGAAAAACCGAAGCAGCCGGCGAGTGCCCGAAGCGGAGCCTGGCCGGCCTGCGGAAAATTGTCCTCCAGCGTCTGGAACACGGTGCGCTCGCCTTCGAGCAGTTCCATGGCATGCTGGGCGAAATAGCCCATCTTGACGCTCGGACCGCGCGCCACCGAGCCCTGGTCGGGATCGGACGTGCCGGCCACCAATTTCAACAGCGTCGACTTGCCGGCGCCATTGACGCCCATGATGCACCAGCGCTCGCGGCGGCGGACCTGGAAGTCGAGCCCTTCATAGATCGAACGGCTGCCATAGGCCTTGTGGACGTTCTTCAACGTCACGACGTCCTCGCCGCAGCGCGGCGCCGGCTGGAACTCGAAATTCACCGTCTGGCGGCGCTTGGGCGGCTCGACGCGATCGATCTTGTCGAGCTTCTTCACCCGGCTCTGTACCTGGGCCGCATGCGATGCGCGGGCCTTGAAACGTTCGATAAAGGCGATCTCCTTGGCCAGCATCGCCTGCTGGCGCTCGAACTGCGCCTGCTGCTGCTTGTCCGCGATCGCGCGCTGCTGCTGGTAGAATTCGTAATTGCCGGAATAGGCGGTGAGCGAACCACCGTCGATCTCCACCACCTTGTTGACGATTCGGTTCATGAACTCGCGGTCATGCGAGGTCATCAGGAGCGCGCCGTCATAATTTTTCAGGAACTGCTCGAGCCAGATCAGGCTTTCCAGGTCGAGATGGTTGCTCGGCTCGTCGAGCAGCATGGCGTCGGGCCGCATCAGCAGAATGCGCGCCAGCGCCACGCGCATCTTCCAGCCGCCGGAGAGTTTTCCGACGTCGCCGTCCATCATCTCCTGCGAGAAACCGAGACCGTCGAGCACTTCCCGCGCCCGGCCGTCGAGCGCATAGCCGTCGAGTTCCTCGAAGCGGTGCTGCGCCTCGCCATAGCGTTCGATGATCTCGTCCATCCGGTCCGCCTGGTCGGGATCGGCCATAGCTGCTTCCAGCGCCGCCATCTCGGCCGCCACTTCGCTCACCGGCCCGGCGCCGTTCATCACTTCGGCCACCGCGCTGCGGCCATCCATGTCCCCGACATCCTGGCTGAAATAGCCGATGGTGACGCCGCGATCGACCTGCACCTGGCCCTCGTCGGGCTGTTCCTGGCCGGTGATCATGCGAAACAGCGTCGTCTTGCCGGCGCCGTTGGGGCCGACGAGCCCGACCTTCTCGCCCTTCTGCAAGGCGGCCGAGGCCTCGATGAAGACAAGCTGACGGCCGTTCTGCTTGCTGATACTTTCCAGTCTGATCATGAGTGGTCCGGGATGATGTGAGGGAATTGTCCCGGCCCATACGCGAATGACAGCGGCGGGGAAAGAGGCGGAAGCGCCGCATCGGACGCAGCGACCCTTTCCCACGGCGGAGAAGGGAGAAGCGGCGCTGCCATAAGCATTCCCTCGACGGCGGCCACCGCGGCGAAGAACCAGGTGGAGACAGCCGCGCACAAGCACGTCGAGCATCCCAAGAAACACCGCAAGCACACCCGCAAGCACATCGCCAGGAAGCACGCCGTCAGGAAGCCCAAGGCTGCGGCTTGATCTTCTCAAGCCCGGACAAGGAGATAGAGCGGCATCTTGAGATCGCTTCTCTTCCTGACGTCCTCCCGCAAAAAGGCCGCCACGCGCAAAAAGGCCGCCACGCGCAAAAAGCATGGCGGCTTTTCTTTGGCGGCAGCGCCATCGCGGCTTTCCGTTATGACCCATCCATCGGATATTCCGATGACGCTATCGGCTTCTTCCGTTTCCATTGCCTAGACCTGTCTGTCAATTCCCTGCCATCGATATCAAGACAGGGGCTGCGGACATGGACATTTCCAACACAAAAACCCTCATCGTCGGCGGCGGCTCCGGCATGGGCCTGGCACTGGCGCGGCATTGCCTTGATGCCGGCGCCGACGTGATCATCGCAGGGCGCAGCGCGGACAAGCTGCACCATGCCCGCGAGACGCTGGGCAACCCAGCCACGCTGGACACCATTGTGGCCGACATTACCCGCGAGGACGAGGTCGCCGCCCTGTTCGAGCGGATCGGCCAGCTCGGCCATATCGTCAGCACCGCCGCCGACATCGAGGGTGCCTATCAGCTGTTGCCCGCGCTGGATCTCAAGGCTGCGCAAAGGGTGGTGGAAAGCAAGCTCTACGGACCGCTGCTGCTCGCCAAGCATGGTGCGCCCCGGCTATCATCCACGGGCTCCATCACCTTCACCTCGGGTATTGCCGCCTACAGGCCGGCGGCGCGCGGCTCGGTCGTAGCCGCCGTCAACGCGGCGCTGGAAGGGTTGGTGCGGGCGCTGGCGGTCGAACTGGCGCCGATCCGTGTCAATGCTGTGTCGCCGGGCTGGGTCGACACCTCGATCTGGGCTTATGTTGCCGGGGATCGGAAAGACGAGATGCTCAATGCCATGGCAGAGCGGCTGCCCGCCGGTCGGGTCGGCCGGCCCGACGACATCGCCTCGGCCATCGGCTTCCTGATGCGCAATGGTTTTACGACGGGGACAACGCTGCATGTCGAGGGCGGGCATCGGCTGATTTGACCGGCGCGAAGCTCCCGCCTGCGGCCGTCAGCAGCAACTTCAGGGCTGGCGGCTGCACGCGCCTGCGCCGCCAGATCATGGCGAGCGCAACCGTGCGGGCCGCGCCTGGCCACTGCATTTCAATGAGTTCGCCCCGCTCCAGCGCCTCGGCCACGGCCATATGCGGCACCAGCGCAAAACCGGCACCCGCCGCCACCAGGCCGGCGATGGTGCCGATGCTGCCGACTTCGCACGCCGGCTTTGGCGCCGCGAGGCCTGCCTCGGTGAAGGCGGTATCGAACATGTGCCGGTAGACGCATCCGGGCTCGGTGGCGACAAAATTCATCGCGGCAAGCCCGGCGAGTTCCTCCCGCACTTGGCCCTGCCCTGGAGGGCCGACCAGCACCAGGGGTTCAGCCGATACGGTTCGCCTCGCCAGCGGTTCATCGCGCCTGAAGGCATCGCCGCGGTCAAAGCAGAAGGCCACATCGATTTCGCCGTCGCCGAGCTTGCGCAGCAGTTCACCGCTGCCGGCGACCGTCAAGCGAAAGGCAATGTCGGGATGGCTGGCCTGAAACCGCGCGAGCCATTGTGCAAGCCTGGTTGAAGCGATCGTCTCCAGAGCGCCGATCGTCAGCGAGCCGCTTACCTGCCCAGCACCTGCCTGAACGGCGGCGCGCGCCTCGTCAGCCAGCATCAGCAACTCTTCCGCGTAAGGCTGCAAGGTTCGGCCCGCTGGCGTGAGGTCCAGACCAATGCGCGAGCGCACGAACAGCGCGGTCCCGAGGTCAGCCTCGAGCGTCTGGATCTGGTCGCTGACGCTCGACTGCGCCAGATGGACTTCTCGTGCGGCACGCGTGATGTTGCGGCTACGCGCCACCGCCAGGAATGTCTTGAGCAATCTGGGATGCATCAGGCGGCTGATATCACTGCAACTGCGGCTTCTTCAGGAAACTGCCGCGATCGGCGGATTTGACGCGCAGCCAGGTTTCGCGGCCGTCGCGCAGGACCCGCATTGGGATCTCGGCGCCGGCCGAACCGCTGTCCCACAGCTTGCGATAGAAATCGGCCAGCCCGTCGACGGCGCCGTCGCGTATATCGGAGATGACGTCGCCCTCGCGCAGGCCCGCCTTGGCGGCTGGGCCGCCTTCGGTCACGCTCATCACCACCACCCGCCCGTCGCTTTCGGCCGAGAGGGCGCCGAGCCATGGCCGTGGCGGCCGCGCCACCTGGCCGCGCGTCAGGAGATCGTCGAGGATCGGCGGCAACAGGTCGATCGGCACCACCATGTTGATATCGGCGACCTCGCCGTTGCGGCTCATCTGCAGGCGCAGCGACCCGACGCCGAGCAGCGCGCCCTTTGCATCGAACAGCGCCGCGCCGCCCCAGGAAGGATGCGCCGGCGCGATGAAGATCGCTTCCTCGAGCAGATATTCCCAATAGCCGGCGAATTCCTGCTTGGTGACGATCCTGGCCTGAACCGACTGGCCGATGCCGTCGGCGAGCACCACGCTGTCCCCGATCCTGGCCCTGCCGGCGTCGCCCAGCGCCACCGCAGGCAGGCCAAGCGGCGCCAGCGCCTGCACCAGGCCAAAGCCCGATTCCTGGTCGTAGGCCAGCGCATGCGCCGGCACGACGCGGCCGTCATGGGTCGTAAGCCATACCTCTTCCGCCTCGGTGATGAGATAGCCGATGGTCAGCACCAGCCCATTGTCGCGAATGACGACGCCGCTGCCTTCGCGCAGCGTGCCCAATGCCCCGGCAGTGAAGGCATCGTCTGGAATGGTGGCGCGCACCGCCACGACTGAGCGTCTGTTGGGATTGATGGGCATACTCTTGTCCTGGACGGGCTTGGGGGTCACGTTCCTATAGGTATGGCACGCGAACCAAGCCGCAAGGGGTTGGGGGCCTCCCCTCCATCCTTTCGAAGCCCGAAGGGAAGATGAGCGGCATGGTCATTGACAATAGTTCAACGCAAGTTGAACTTTCCCGTTTGCAGCCCTAGCTGTAGGTGCAACTGCCCAGTCCCGTTTCCAACCTGTCTCTCCCCCACACTACGAGGCCCTGCGATGACCGAATACACTCCGCCGAAAGTATGGACCTGGAACAAGCCGAGCGGCGGCGCCTTCGCCAGCATCAACCGCCCGATCGCGGGCCCGACGCATGACAAGGTGCTGCCGGTAGGCAAGCACCCGTTGCAGCTCTATTCGCTGGCGACGCCGAACGGCGTCAAGGTGACGATCATGCTGGAGGAATTGCTGGCGCTTGGCCACAAGGGCGCCGAATACGACGCCTGGCTGATCAGGATCAACGATGGCGACCAGTTCGGCAGCGGCTTCGTCGAGGTCAATCCGAACTCCAAGATCCCAGCACTGATGGACCGAAGCGGCGCCACGCCCATCCGCGTCTTCGAGTCCGGTTCGATCCTCACCTATCTCGCCGAGAAGTTCGGCGAGTTCCTGCCGACCGGCCAGCCGGCGCGCGCCGAGACCCTGTCCTGGCTGTTCTGGCAGATGGGCTCGGCCCCTTATCTCGGCGGCGGCTTCGGCCATTTCTATGCGTACGCGCCGACCAAGATCGAATACGCCATCGACCGCTTCGCCATGGAAACCAAGCGCCAGCTTGACGTGCTCGACCGCCGCCTGGCCGAGACCGAATATCTTTCCGGCGCCGGCTACTCGATCGCCGACATGGCGGTCTGGCCTTGGTATGGCGGACTGGCGCTCGGCCGCATGTACAATGATTCCGGCGAGTTCCTTTCGGTGCAGGACTACAAGAACGTGCAGCGCTGGGCGAAGGCGATCGACGAGCGCCCTGCGGTCAAGCGTGGACGCATGGTCAACCGCGCCTTCGGCGAACCCGCGATGCAGTTGCACGAACGCCATGATGCCAGCGACTTCGACACGAACACGCAGGACAAGCTGGCGGCCGAATGAAGTGCGAGAGCGGGCAGCGCCGCTGCCCGCTCCCCGTTTGATTTGCGAAAGCATCGATGACGGCGTCTCACCTGGAAGGAGGCGTGGGCCATCGCGCCAAGTTCGATCAGCGCGGATCCGCTCGGGCGCCGCTCAGGACGGCAATGCGTCTCCTTCTGTCGTCGCCCAACGTCAATAGCGATAGCGGTCCCCTCCCACAGGTCACCTAGAAAATCTGTTGCGCAAATGCCGGCCGAGGCGCAACGTGTTGCCAGCAGATCGATATATGCGAGCAAATCGATCCTGCGTCGCGGTGTCTATGCCGCGTAGGGCATGCTTGGGTTGCAGCGGCGCCAACGTCCTTTTCGGGCGCGGGCACGCCGCTTTGGTTGGGTCGGGGGAACAGATGACGCTCACACTGATCGGGGCCGGTTTCGGCCGCACCGGCACATGGTCGACCTTCGCCGCGCTGAACAGGCTCGGCCTGCCCTGCTATCACATGCAGGAAGTGATCCTGAACAAGGCCAACAAGGGCCATCTCGATTTCTGGCGCAAGGTGGCCAACAGCCCGCCCGGCACGCAGCAGGACTGGAGCCGGGTGTTCGGCAATTACAAGGCAACGGTCGACAATCCCGGCTGCTGCGTGTGGCGCGAACTGATGGCCGCCTATCCCGATGCCAAGGTGCTGCTCACCTTGCACCCGCGCGGCGCGGAAGCCTGGTATGAGAGCACCATCGACACGATCTACTTCACCGAGAATGTCTGGCAGTTCAAGTCCTGGAATGGCTGACGCCGTTCGGCCGGAAATTCGGCGACATGTCACGCAAGCTGATCTGGGGCCGCACGCTAGCCGGCGTCATGGGCAACCGCGCCAAGGCCGTGGCGCGCTACAACGCCTATGTCGAGGAAGTGAAGGCGGCGGTGCCGCCGGAAAGGCTGCTGGTGTTCAAGGTCAGCGAAGGCTGGGCCCCGCTCTGCCACTTCCTCGACGTGGCGCAACCGAACGAGCCCTTCCCCAATCTCAACGACCGCGAGACCATCAAGAAGATAATCGCCGACATCATCAAGGGCTCCTACATCATGCTGGGGCTAAGCGTGGCGGCGGTTATGGCGGTGATCGCGGCGCTGTGGTGGTGGCTGGGGTAGTTGGGCGCCGTTCGTCGATCCCTCGGTGCAGCAGGGGCGAAGCGACGCGGCTTTGCGATCCAGGCCACGACGATTACCAAAAAGCGCTGCGGTCAAAAACAAGGGCGTCGTTGTCGATACCACCAAGCAGGCTGAATCGCGCGATCACCGTGTTAATTGGTGCCGCCGTCCGAGGACCGTCGTACCCGAATTTCAATGCGCCGGCGCTCCCGGATATCGCCACCGTGGCTGCCGTCGGCGATAATGTCTCCCGGCATTACGAGCTGTGCCGCTGACAAGGGAATGATCTTGACACTGCCCAGCCGTCCCGTCTGGATCAATGCGTTCGCTACCGCGATCGCGCGCGAGAGCCCCAGCCCCGCATTGTCGGCCGGCGTCAAATCGCTGATAGCGCTGGCTCCGTTCATCGCCGAGATCGCGGCCGCGTCGAGGTTGGACGGTTTGGCCGGATTGATTTTCTGCTCATCCGTGTGACCGACGATCTCGACGACATCGACTTTGTAGCGTGTCAGCAAAGACAGCACGTCGTCTGTCACCTTGGTCTGCAAACGAGCCCGGAACGCGTCGGTGAGAGCAGCGCTGCCACGTTCAAATGTATAGCCGTCGTCGCTCAACGTTATCATCGGCGGCCACTGCATCGACGATTCAGCGTCTGCGCTCCTGTCGTTGGAGGCCGACAGCGTCTTTTCAAGTCGGTCCAGCAGACGGGGGTCAGCGGCTTTGGCTTCGCTGATTTCGAGCAGCAATTTCCGCAGCGTCGGGTCTGACGTCGGCGCGGCATCGATGCCCTTTTCCGCAAGCCCGTCAATCACCGCTTTGGCCGCCACGAGCTCGGTCCAGTTGGCTGGCGGCAAAGGAAGCGCCGCTTTTGGAAACAGCGCCTGCAGGCGCGCCAGTTCGGCACGCATGTCGGCAAGCTGGCCCACCGTGATGTCCAGGTTCGCGGAGGCCTGCAGCTCGGCGATCCTCTCATCTTTTCGCTGTGCGATGCTGGCCGATACCAGCAGGAGACAGAAAAGCAGAAGGAGGAGAAGCTCGGCCATCGTGAGCCCAAGCACTACGCCTCGGCGATGGCCGCGTTCCCCTTCGGCGATAAGCGAGGAAGGCATCTTCATCGACATCGTTCCACACTGACCATGCAACGCGCTTTAGCCGCCACGCCAGAGCCGTCTGAATAGACCCTGCCGCGTCGGCGCTCGATCATAACCCTCAAATGTCGCCGCAAGTTTGTCGAGCACAGCGCTGGCTCGAAGCGCTTCCGCCGTGGACTGTTCCAGCCCGCGCCGAAGCTCCGCCACATCGCCAAGACGGGAAGAGAAATCGCTCATGGCGGTTTCGATCGCCCGCTGCAAACCGGCCACGACCGGCTCCAGCCGGACCTCGATGACCTTGTCGGGTGTCGACATGCTACCGAGCTTGTCGGCGACCGACTGCGTCGCGGCCGCAATCTGAGTACTGGCGCTGGTCAGGATGGCGTTGATATCGTGAACTGCCTTGGCTGTCTGGTCGATGCCGCCCCGCAGCTCCTTGGTGTCTATTCCATTCTGGATCGCCAGCGAGGATACCCTGATGTGCTCGGAAGCCTCTTTGGCGAGTAGGTCCAGCGACTGGACCAGGGACTTCGCCGAGGTTTCCACTTGCGTTCGTATGTCGTGATAGCCTTCTTGCAGCATCTGCTGGTTGGAGCGTTGGAAATGGTTCATCTCGCTCAGGATGCCATCGAGTTCCCGGCGCACCTTGCGGGACGCTTCTGCAAGCTCGAGACGTGACACGCGTTCCACCTCCATGGGGTCGCGCCGGAGCTGATTGAAGACGATGCGAAATGCAATGCCGGCGATGGTGGAGGAAACCGCGATGCCGAAATTGCGCACGATCTCGTCGACCGCGCCACCGCCCCCATATTGGTAAAGCGAAACGGCGAGGCTGGTGAGCGTGAAGATGAAGCCCATATAGTAGAAGTTGTCGCCGGTTTGATCGTCGCGCAGCCGGAGCCCGCGCGCGATCATGATCATCGCCGCGTAGCCGATCATCAGCGCGATCGGCACAAAGGTAACGACGAATGCCGAGACCGAAAGCGATTTGGCCGCGACGATGTAGGCGGCACCCAGGCCGGTAAAGACGATAAAGACTATTGGCGCCGCAGCGTCCAACTGCCGGCTGGCCGCGCGGGGCCGTCTCACCCTTCAACCCCTTGCAACGACTTGGCGGAGCTGAAAACGCCGTGATTGTAATCAATCCACTGCTGCCAGAATGCCATCAACGCGACGCTGTCGACGGGCGACTTCGCCCGGCGTATGAGCCAGATCGACACATCGCTGCCAGCGAGATCCGTAGCGAACCGGTTTGCCGCGGGCGATTTTTTGAAGGCATCGAAATCTGTGGCGCCCCGGTAGTGGGAGAAGAATTCGGTGTTCTCGAACATGTCCGAAACGACAATCAGCCGCGAGGGGATCGCACGCGCTTTCTGGGCGACCAGATGGCTGACGGCTATCGACTGAATGCCGGCCATGATCGGCGAGCTGTCGGCCTTGTTTGCCTCGACCGCTTTCTCAAGCGCAACCAGCAGCGGCTGGCCGAATCCCGCTTGCCAACGCTCTCGCGCCAGCGCCGCATTGCCGGTGAAAGCACTGAGGTCGCCGCCATTGCCGGGGTTGCACAGCGAGAAGAGTTCTTTCGTATAGGGTGCCGCAGCCGTAAGGGCTCTGATCTCGAGCAAGCCACCGCGCTGGATGCCGGAGGCGGTATCGCGCAATAGGGTCTGGATGTTCAGTTTGGTGACGTCGGCGATTGCATCCGTGGTATCGATCAGGATGATGGTTTGCGACACAGCTCCGACAACCGGGCAAAGCCGATCGTCAAGTTCGACGAGTTGCGAGCGCGCCGAGACATAGACGTAGGTAAAGCCCACTGCCGCGGCAACGAGGCCGAGCGCGAACAGAATGATCCAGCCCCAGTTGAGAAGGTTGGAAGGCGAGCGCCGGGACCGTCGACCGCTCATTGGGCTTCAGGCACCAACACATCCAGCTCGCGATACTGCTTCAACGCCGCCTCGAACTGTTCACCCAGGCCAACCAGCATCTTGTCGAGGTCGCCTTGCGCATCCTTGATGGAAGCTTGCAATTCGTCGCTGTTCCATTCCCCGTCGCGGAAATACTGAACGCCGATCCGGCCGAGTTGGTATGGCCGCGAAAAGCGCTCCGGCGCGGGTGTCGTGCGTGCCGCGATATTGGCGTCCCTGTAGATTCGGAACAGGCTGTTTGCGGCACGTTCAAGCTGAGCTTGGTGGGCGTCGAACAGCCCAACCAACCGAGAGCGATGCGCCACGATCGCATCGTGTTCTGTCCGCTGCTTGCTGAGATCGGCGCGCGCATCGGCGAGTTCATCCTCGTAACCACTGCGAACATCGGAAAGCTCGCCGATCAGGCCTTGCCGCTTGTTTCGATAATTTGCCCGCGCCTCGTCAAGCCGGTGATCAACCGTGGCGTAGCCTGGATAAGTGTCACGCATGCTGAGCCCGTCGATCAGGGCAAAGAGCGAAAACATCACACCGAGGAAGAAGAGTATCCAGGAGCGAAATTCGTTCAACGCGAATGGCGCGCTTAGCAAGCGTCGCATCACCTCGTCGCCATTGGTCGCGATCGTTCCGGCAACCTCGCGGTAATGCGCCAGACCCAGATTGATGGCACTCGCAGCGCCGATATAGGCGGCGATGGCGAGAATGCCGACAAATTTACGGAGAATCGACCGATGCGCGATCTCGCGCACGCCATAGAGGGCGAACATCAGCGCGACGCCGACATTGAGAATCGCGAAGATCAGCGCCTCGACGATGCCGCCGACCAGCCCGAGCTCGTTTCGCTTTGCAAGCAGTTCGCCATTGATGACGAGCTCTGCCATCACCAGCGCCACCACAAAGAGCCATTTCAACGTGGTACCGATGGCCGTGGTTTTCTTGCAGGGCCGGCGAAGCCCGTTCTGATCCTTGAAATCACGATGCCAGGACTCTGCCTCCTTCAGATCGCGCCGCAGCCCATGCAGATCATCGATCCCCATCTGCAATTCGGCTTTCAAGTCGGAGAGACCAGCCGTGGATGCCGCCTTTATATTGGCAAAGCGCGATTCAAAGTCGAGGTCGATGAGACGCTGCCTGAACCCCGCAAGTTGGTTCTCCAAGTGATCGTGGGATTGTTTTTGGGCGGCTCCAACCAATTCGATGATATCGTTTTCAACGGCATCGTAAGGTAGGTCATCGCTTTGAGGCAGATTCTCCCTGCCCCGCTTCTCGCCTTTCTCCGCAAGCCGCATATCCGTTGCAATGCGCTGGACGTCGATGTCGGGGAATGACTCTGTCGTCGGCCTATAGGCATGCGGCGGCCGCAGCAGCCGTTGCTTGAGCTTTTCCAGTGACCCGAACATTCCACCCCACGTACACTCTTCCGACCACCCGGATCGAGGCTAGCGGTAAGCTTCGGATTCTTCAACGAGTTTCGCCCAAATCGAAATTCGACCTGAAATATCTCTCGCGGACGCACAGCATCTGCAACTCCGCCGGAATGACTGTCTATTGCTAGGGAGCCGTATTGTACTTCACACCGTATACTGCATGGTCGCTGTTGTTGACCAAACGCCGCAGTCTCGATCGCACGGCGAAGCTCTTGCCCTACCCAGCGAGCTTCCCATCCTTCGCGATTTCCCTCCCTCCACGATATACCGTGCGCTCCTTCGGCACCGCCACCACTGCCTCGGGCACATGCTCGGCCCTCAGCGTCACGAAATCCGCCCTGGCGCCGACGGCAATTCCGTAACCTTCAAGTCCGAGCGCCTTGGCCCCGGCATAGCTCACCACGTCGAAGGCCGCTTCCAACTCGCCGTCCTGATAGAAGCCGGAGCGGTAGCCGATCATGTTGGCGCGGTTGAGCATGTCGCCATCACCATAGGGCCACCAGGAATCGCGGATGTTGTCGGAGCCGCCGAATACGGTGACGCCGGCCGCGCGCAGCGCCGCCACCGGCGGGAAGGCGTGGTTGCCGGGTGCGTTGGTCATGATGGCGACGCCCGATCCGGCGAGCATTTCGCCGGCCTTGGCCAATGCCTCGGGGCCGATATCGCCCAAGGCATAGGCGTGGCTGACGCAGACACGGCCTTGCATGCCGAGCGCCTTGGTGCGCGCGGCGATCTCCTCGATCTGGAACAAGCCGAGGCTGCCGCCGTCATGCAGATGGATATCGACGCCAGCGCCATGCTTTTGCGCCAGCCCGAACACCACGTCGAGATGGCTCTTCACGTCGCGGTCGAAGCTTGCCGGGTCGAGCCCGCCAACGAGATCGCAGCCGAGCCTGAGCGCCTCGTCGAGCAGTTCCGGCGTGCCCGGCGACGACAGGATTCCGCTTTGCGGGAAGGCGACGATCTGGATGTCGATGCGCTCGCGATAGGTCTCACGCACGGCCAGGATCGTCTCCATATGCCTCAGCCCGACCGAGCCATCGACCATGACGTGGCTGCGCAGGGCAAGGCTGCCGTTGCCGATACAGAGTTCGAGCTGGTTCTTCGCCCGCTCTGCCATGGGCGCCGCCGCCGCGAGGTTACGCGCCTGGAAGGCAACGCGCTCGCGCACATCGAAACCGTCACTGCAGGGAATATGCGGGCGCCACGCATCGCCGTAAAAGGAGGTGTCGAGATGGATATGGCCCTCGACGAAACCCGGCACCACGAGCACGCCGCCGAGATCGATGATGGTAGCGTCGGCGGCCACTTCGCCACCAGCCGGCGCGACAGCGCTGAAGCGACCGCCGGCGACGGCAAGGTCGACCAGCGCGCTGCTGTTCAGCTTTGCGTTTCGGAAAATGGTGGTGTTCAAGATTGGGAAGATCCTTCGCTGCTGTCGACATCATCCACCATGAGCGCATGGCTGGCGTCAACGCCGCAACAGGTGGAAACAGTTTCCAAGGGACCGCGAAGATCCGGCCCGAACAAGGCCATAGTCGCACATCTTGAATCGGCACGACAGGCCTGCTTCCTGGCTCGTTGACTCCGGCGCCCCGGGGAACAGCGCCTTCGCATCACCGCCGGCTGGTAGCGGGCCGCCGTCGGCACCGTAGCGTCGGCAGCGAAGCCGGCCGTATCGCTGTCGAAATGGCGGGCTGAAGCCGACTACAGGGCAGGACAGAGGCGGGAGACCGCAAGAAATCTGTCATTTCGCGCCGTCAACGGCCGCCCTCATCCCAACTCCACCCACACCGGCGCGTGGTCGCTGGCGCCGTCCTCACCGCGCACGTCTCGGTCGATGCCGGCAGCCTTGAGCTTGGGGGCGAGCTTCTTCGACAGGAGGATGTGATCGAGCCGCAAACCCGCATCGCGCGGCCAGCGGTTCCGCCGGTAATCCCAGAAGGTGTAGAGCGTCTCTTTGGGGTAGACCTTGCGCAGTGCGTCCGTCCAGCCTTGCTCGATGAGCGCCGCAAAGGCTGCCCGGCTTTCCGGCTGTACAAGCGCGTTATCGTCGTAGGAGCGCGTGGCATAGATATCGCGCGGCTCGGGCACGATGTTGTAGTCGCCCGCCAGCACCACCGGCAGCCCGGTATCGAGCAACTGTTCGGCATGTGCGGCCAGCCGCGCGTGCCAGGCGAGTTTGTACTGAAATTTCGGCCCCGGCTGCGGGTTGCCGTTCGGCGCGTACAGGCAGCCGATGACGATGCCGTTCACCGCCGCCTCGATGTACCGGCTCTGCCTGTCCGCATCGTCGCCGGGCAGCACGTCGCGCGTCAGCACCGGCTCGGCGCCCCGCGCCAGTATGGCAACGCCGTTCCAGGTCGGCTCCCCCTTCCACACCGCGCCGTAGCCGGCATCGGCCAGGGCAGTGCGCGGAAACTGCATATCGCGCGCCTTCAATTCCTGAAGGCAGACCACATCGGGGCTTGCCGCCGCCAGCCAGGTCAGCAGATTCTTCAGCCGGCTGTTGACGTTGTTGATGTTGAAGGAGGCGATTTTCATCGGCGGGTCAAGAGACGACCTTGCCCCAAGCCTTCACCGTCTCCGCTAGCGTCTTCAGATGATCGGCCGTCGAAAACCCCGAAATGCTCTTGCGCGGCTTCAGATCGTGGTCGCCATCCCTGAGCCAGATCACCTCAATGCTGTCGGAGAGCCCATAACCGGCCACCTCGTCGGGCGTGCCGAACTCGTCGCGCGTGCCCTGGAAGATCAGCGTCGGCGTCGTCAGCCCTGCCAGATGCTTGGTCCGCAACTGCTCGGGCTTGCCGGGCGGATGGAAGGGATAGCCGAGGCAAAGCAGGCCCGAGATTTCGCCCTTGGCGAACATCTTGTCCGCCACCATCGAGGCGACGCGCCCGCCCATCGACTTGCCGCCGATGATCAACGTCCCGGTCACGCCCCTCGCCCTGAGGTCGGCGATCGCCTTGATGTATTCCGGGTTCACCGTCTCGGCGCGCGGCGGCGGCTTGCGGTGGCCGTAGCGGCGGGCCGCCATATAGTGGAACTCGAACCGCGCGACCTGAAAGCCCACGGCCGCCAGCGCCTTGGCGGTGGCGGTCATCGAGGGAGAATCCATCGACGCGCCGGCGCCATGGGCAAGCAGGATGGTGACCGGGGCGGTGTCGTCGCCGTCGAAGAGGAAGCTGGTCATGGAATAGGACTCCCGTGGCTCGGCATTGGTGACCCCTTCTCCCCTTGTGGGAGAAGGTGGCCTCGCGAAGCGAGGTCGGATGAGGGGTGTTCCAGGGAACGCAAACGCCTCATTCCGTCACGCACCCCTCAACCGTCTCGGCGCTGCGCGCCGATCCACCTTCTCCCACAAGGGGAGAAGGAAAGAGCCTCACCCCGCCGACTTCGCCAGTTGCATATCCACGAACTGCACGCCCCTGGCCGCTACGCCGGCCCATTCGGATTCGGAATCGAGCTCCAGATAGCGCGCCCACAGCCGCCGCGCCTCGAGCAGTTCGCCGGCATCGAATTCGAGCCGGGCGAGGTTAAACACCGGATCGGCGTAATTGCTGTCGAGCGCGATCGCCTTGCGCAAGTGCCTTCGCGCCGACGCCGTCTTGCCCTCCTCGCTCATCAGCCCGGCGAGGTTGAACCAGGCCTCGACGAAAGCCGGATCGAGCTTGATCGCGCGCGCATAGTCATGGGCCGCTTCCGCCGGATGGCCGCCGGCGCGCAGGCAGTTGGCGCGGTTGAAGGCGGCGATCGGGTCGCCTGGATCGATGGCAAGGCAGCGCTGGTAGAGCGCGGCGGCACCGTCATGGTCGCCGCCCTGCTCCGCCGCTTCAGCATCGGCGAAGAGCTCTTCCAGCGGATCGTCGTCGGAGGCGCCGAGATCGAACAGCAATTGCCCGTCGAGCTCGCTCTCGCCGCCATCCAGATAGATCGCATCGGGCCGCCCGAATGCCGAGCCGACCGCGAGCGACTTGGCGGTGAGCGAAGCCACCGGGCCGGAACGGTGCACCGAGCGCGCGATAGCGCCCCATGTCGCGCCACCGGCGACCAGCCCGGCATATTTGCGTGCCAGGATCAGGTCGCGGAAGGAATAGGGTTCCGAGTCATGTTCGAAGGCATCGAACAGCGACAAGAGATCGAGGTCGGCGCCGGGCAGCCGCGACTGATCGATCAGCGATTGCCGCGACAGCGAGGAGGCCTCGGGCGCCTTCATCAGTCCGAGCAGGCGCAGAAAACCGTTCTCGCTGAGCAATGCACGCCCGGCGCCGCGCTCGGCGGCGACGCGGCGTTCGATCTCGACATCGCCGGTCTTTGTGAGCCCGGCCTTGACCAGCAGAGCGCGACCGAACACGACATGCGTGGTGCGCCGGGTGACGCCGCGCCTGAGTTCGCCATGCTGGCGCGCGACCTCGCGCGCCGCCAGCCTGAGCGGAAAGGCCGCCAGCGCACCGATCGTGCCGAATATGGCGCCGGCTGGTGCCGTCACTTCTTGCTCTTGCCGACCGCCTTCAGCAGGTTGGCTTTCAGCGGATTCTCAGCAGCGCCACCCGCGGCCGCCTTGGCCTTGGCGGCGGGCTTCTCGTCGGCCTTGCTCTTCGACTTGGCCGGCGGCTTCGACTGCGACTGCGACAGGCTCGCCTTCAGCGCATCCATCAAATTGATGACGTTGCCGCGCTCGGGTGCCGCCGCGATGATCGGCTTGTGCCCTTTAAGCTTCTCGCGGATCATCGCCATCAGCGCGATCTCGTAGCGATCCTCGTAGTTCTTCGGATCGAAGGTGGTTTCCTTCTGCTTGATCAGCGCTTCGGCCAGTTCGAGCATTTCCGGGTCTGGGTTGCCGGCCGGGATGTTGCCGAAATATTCAGCCGTGCCGCGCACTTCGTTTGGATTCCTCAACGTGCACACGAACATGCCGTTTTCGCGCGCGCCGATCGTCACCACTCGCTCGCGGCTGGACAGGACCAGCCGCGCGATCGCCAGCTTGCCGGATTTGCGCATCGCTTCGCGCAGCACGGCGAAAGTCTCCTCCGCCATCGCGCCGTCCGGCGCCATGTAGTAGGGCGCGTCCTGGTAGATGACGTCGACCTCGTCCTCGTCGACGAAGGCCTCGATGTTCATCGTGTGGTTGGATTCGATGCGCACCGCGTCGAGGTCGCTGTCGTCGATGATGATGTACTGCTTGTCCTCGTACTCGTAGCCCTTGACCAGGTCCGAACGCTCGACCAGTCCGAGTTCCGGATCGACCGGCTTCATGTTGATGCGGTTGTGGGTCTTCTTGTGCAACTGGTTGAACGAGATGCGCTCGCTGGCGCTGGTAGCGGGGTATAGCCGCACTGGACAGCTCACCAGACTGAGCTTGAGGTAACCTTTCCAACTTGCCCTGGGCGCCATGATGAACTCCTACGCGGCCATGCACTGTCACACCGGTGCAGCGCTGTTCGTCCACAGGACGAACGAGGCTGCGCAAATCCTACACCGACCCCGCATGATACAGGCAAATCCCTGACGAAATCTTCCGCTGTGCCTTTGAGGTCGTTGGGACAGAATAATTCAAATTGTCGGAAGCGTCGATGGCGCGCAAGGCGCAGGTGACTGGCCGAATGCCGCGAGGCTTCGTGATCCTGGGGTCTGCGCGCGTCGCTTCGCTCTTGCTTCGCCCTAGGTCTTCAAGGCTGGCAAATCCCGCGCAAACTCGTCAATCTCCGCCCACGGATCGCCCGACGTCTCCAACAACCCCGGCAGCGACGAGTAGTTCAGATCCTGCGGCGCGTCGATCGCCTCCAGATCGCTCCAGCTCACCGGCGTCGAGGCCGGCAGGTTGGTGCGGGCGCGCAGCGAATAGGGGGCGGCCGAGGTGTGGCCGCGCGCGTTGCGGTGATAGTCGATGAAGATGCGTTTCTTGCGGTTGTCCTTCCCCATGGTGGTGGTGAATGTGTCGGGCGCGGTGGACGCCAGATGCATTGAGATGGCGCTGGTCGCCTGGTGCAGCTTCTTCCAGTTCTGCCTGGGCGTCACCGGCACGGTGATGTGGATGCCGTTGCCGCCGGAGGTTTTTGCGAAAGGCACCAGCCCCAGCCCCTCCAGCTCGCCCTTGATGTGGACGGCGGCCTCGACCACTTCGCGCCAGGCAATCCCCTCGCCCGGATCGAGGTCGAAGACGATCTGGTCCGGCCTGTCGAGGCTGGTGCGGTGCGTGCCCCAGGTGTGGAACTCGACGACGCCGAACTGCGCCAGCGCCAGATAGCCCTTTGCGCCCTCGACCGAGAGATAAGATTTGGTCTCGCCCTCGGAATTGGTCGCCTGGAACGTCACCACGGAGGGCGGCATGCCGGTGAAGGCGTGGCGCTGGAAGAAGCAGTCCTTCGGCAGGCCGGTCGGGCAGCGCACCAGCGACACCGGGCGGCCCAGTATGTGCGGCAGCATGAAATCGCCGACCAGCGCGTAGTAGACGGCGATATCGAGCTTGGTCGGCCCGGTCTTGCCGAACAGCCGCCGCTCCGGATTGGTCACCCAGATGGTGGCGAGGTCGGCCTCCGCGATCAGCCGATTGCGCTTGGCCGAGACCGGCGTCGACAGGCCGACATCCCTGAGGCCGCGAAACACGCCATGGCGCAACGAATTGTCCGCCGTGCGGTTGGCGTAATGGATGCGCGCCGAAAACAGCGGCTTCACCCAGTGCATCTCGCGCATGATTTCGCGCGGCACGCCTTCCGGCGCCGTGGCGCCCGCTGTCAGCGGCTCCAGCCGGGCGAGCAGGTCGGCCGCGGTCTCGGCATCGAAACCGGTGCCGACCTTGCCGCGATAGTGCAGCTCGCCTTCCTGCCATTCGGCCATGCCGAGTGCGGCCAGCCCTTCCGCCGCTTGCGAGGTCGTGTAGCCGGCGATGACGAAATCGTCCTTCTCGAGCGCCTTGCACTTGGTCCAGCTCTTGGTGCGGCCGCTCTGGTAGGTCGCGGTGGCGCGCTTGGAGACGACGCCTTCCAGGCCGAGCTCCGTCGCCTGGTCGTACAGCCCCTGCCCGGAGCCCTCGACATGGTCGGAGAACTGGATCGCGGAATTGGCGCCGAGGCCGGCGAGCAGTTCGGCCAGCAGCGCCTTGCGCCTCTCCAGCGGCGCCTTGCGCAGATCCCAACCATCGAGATGGAGGAGATCGAAGGCGTAGAAATGCAGCTTGCTGCCGGCGCCCTCGGCCAGCGCGTCCTGCAGCAGCGCGAAACGCGAAATGCCCTTGCCGTCGAGCACGACGATCTCGCCGTCGATAATGGCCTCGCGGCACGGCAGCTTGGCGAAGGCATGCGGCAGATCGCCATAGCGTTTTGTCCAGTCGATGCCGCCGCGAGTGATCAGCCTGACCTCGCCATCGGTCAGATGCGCCATGGTGCGGTAGCCGTCGAATTTGATCTCGTGCAGCCAGATCTCGCCGGTGCAGTCGCCAGGATCGTCACCGCCCGGCGGTTTCGGCACCTGTGTCGCCAGCTGCGGCTCTATGCGGGCGGCGGGCGAGGCCTTGACCGCGCCGGGCAAGGCGCCGGGCTTCAGCGTGCCGGGCCTTGGCGCAGCCTTGGCCGGCGGCGGCGGCGCCACCAGCTCCTCGATACGGCGGCCGGACTTCACGCTCTCCGGCCGCGCTTCGAGGATATCAAGCGTGGGATTGGAGGCGAGGTCGCGCTCCTTGAACAGAAGCCAGTTCTTCTTGCTTTCATCCTCGCCGGGCTTCGGCTTCAGCTTGGTCAGCATCCAGCCGCCATTGAGCTTCTGGCCGGCCAGCCGGAACTTGAAGGCGCCGGTGCGAAGACTCTTTTCGGCATCCTCCATCGGCGCCCAGGTGCCGGCATCCCAGACAATCATCGGCCCGCCGCCATACTCGCCCTCGGGGATGACGCCTTCGAAGTCGATATATTCGAGCGGATGGTCCTCGGTCTCGACAGCCAGCCTTTTGTCGGCCGGATTGAGCGAGGGCCCGCGCGGCACCGCCCAGCTCTTCAGCACGCCGTCAACCTCCAGGCGCAGGTCGTAGTGATCCGCCGTGGCATGGTGTTTGTGGACGACGAAGCGATTGCCGTCGCCTAAGATTAGCCCGCCGGCCGGTTCCGGCGTTTTGGTGAATTCGCGCTTGGCGCGATAGGTTTTGAGTTTGGCGGGGGTTGTCATGGCCGCGAGCCAGCCAATTGCGAAGGCCGCGTTCCGTCGCGCCCCCCTCTGTCCTGCCGGACATCTCCCCCACAAGGGGGGAGATCGGCAGTTTCAGCTCCCCATTCAGTCCTGCAATGCAGACAATTGGCGAAAGCCACGATGAGAGCTGATCTCCCCCCAAGTGGGGGAGATGTCCGGCAGGACAGAGGGGGGCGCCGTAGGGCGCTACCTTTGCACCACTCGCGATCTTTCACCACACTCAATCGTCGGCAGCCGGCGTCAGTTCGAGCTCCGCGGGCGACAGGCCCTGCCGCAGCTGGCTCAAGCGGAATTCGTCGACCCAGTAGGCCTCGCCATCGACCAGCACGCGCGCTCTATAGGTGCCGCCTGAAAAACTCTGCGCGGTGATGTAGACCTTGTGGCGGTCGAGCGCCTTGCGCACCGCGGCGCGCTTGGAGTTCTGGCTGTTCACGGCACTGGACATGCGCTTCGCCCTCGGTCGCCCTGACACGGAACTCGACCGCTCTTCGCGGTCCGGCGACTGGCCCCAAGGATGGCGGAGAGCGGCGCAGGTGTCAATTTCCTCGCCGCGGCGGCTCCCTGCAAGACGCAAGCATAGCCGACGGCATCGGATCGGTTAGGTCGGCGAACCTGCGGGCTGGAACAATATGAGACCCTGTTTGGCATACGCGCCGAGGCGGCGCGGCGCTTCTGCTTTCCGCATTGTTAACCTCGGCGCGCCTAGGAATAGGGCGAGCTCCGGCCGCGGCGCCGATGCGTCAGAGCGGCGCGGGGATGGCGCGGCCATCCAGGAGAACAAGGTTCATGACCGCTTCCGTGCGAAGCAATGACTGTGAAGTGGCTGTTGTCGGCGCCGGACCTTTCGGACTTGGCGTCGCCACGGCGCTCAGGGCAGCTGGTGTAGACGTGCTTGCCTTTGGCAGCCCGATGGGCTTTTGGCGCGAAAACATGCCGCGGGGCATGCGGCTTCGCTCGCCCTGGCGCGCAACCTTTATCGGCAACCCGAACGGCCCGCTGTCCCTCGATTCCTACGCCAGCGGCCAGCGCGTCCAATTGCGCGAGCCATTGCTGCGGCAAGATTTCGTCGACTATGGAATGTGGGTTCAGGCTCAGGCGATTCCGGATCTCGACACGCGCATGGTGAGCCGTGTCGAACGGACCAATGCGGGATTCCGGCTGATCCTTGCCGACGGCGATGCGGTTCGCGCCGGGCGCGTCATCGTCGCCATGGGCCTGAAGAACCAGGAACTGGTGCCCGCCGCCTTCAGTGGCCTGCCTTCCGAATTGGTCAGCCACACCAGCGCGCACACCGGATTCGAAGCCTTTGCCGGCAAGCATGTCGCCGTCGTCGGACGCGGACAAAGCGCCTGCGAATCCGCCGTCCTACTGAGAAAGGCGGGAGCCGACGTCGAACTCGTCTGCCGGGGCGACATCCATTGGCTGGGCGCGCCGTCCAGCAGGCGGGGCCGCAATGTGCTAGGCGCCGCCGAGGAACTCCTGGCGTCGCCCTCGCGCGTCGGTCCCTTCCCGTTGTCATGGCTGATCGAGGCGCCGGGTCTCGTGCATGGCTTGCCGGCGGCGGCGCTACGCTGGGTCAATGCGCGTGGCCTCAGGGCCGGCGCGTCGGGCTGGCTGCTGCCGGACTTCGGCGGCATCAAGGTCAAGGCCGGCCGCGTGATCGTCGGCGCCTCCGCCAGCAACTCCGGAATAGACTTGCGGTTCGAGAACGGCTCGACCGCTTACGATCACGTCCTGCTCGCGACCGGCTACCGCATAGATATCAGCAAGCTTGGGCTCTTCGCCCCCGACTTCCTCGACGCAATCGCCTGCCACGACGGATCGCCGATCCTTTCCGCGGGACTGGAATCGAACATTCCCGGGCTGCATTTCGTCGGCGCCAGCGCGGTCGCGAGTTTTGGCCCGTTGATGCGTTTCACCGCCGCCACCCCGTATGCGGCGCGGGCCGTCACCCGTTTCATACGCGCCGCGAGACACAAGGGCCAGAACGCACGGCGCTCTACTTTGAGACTGGGCGAAGCCTCGGCTCCCGCCGGCACGAAGCCCCGTTGAGCGTCGCCGGCCGCGCCATGTATCAGCGCGATCGGGCGGGGCTCTCGCCTCTCAAAGCGGAAGAGCTGGGCAACCGGCCGTGCCGGACAACATGTGAGGGTGGAGGCTTGGCACCGTCAGGCGCAGTGTTTCTTGGTGGCGCGCACGGCACGCTTGCCCTGGCGCGCAGCCTCGGCGCCCAAAAAGTGCCCCTCACCTACATTACCAATGATTCGCCGCTGCCGGGCTGGTCGCGATTTGTCGGAGCCACCATCCGCTGGCCCGGCCCGAACGATGAGCGGGCGCTGCCGTTTCTGCTGGAAGCGGCGCGTAAACACCGTCTGGAGGGATGCCTCCTGATCCCGGCCGCCGATCCAGAGGTTCGCCTGGTCTCGGAAAACCTCGCCGCCCTGTCGGCGCTCTACAGGATCGTGCTGCCCTCCTGGGATGTGTTGCAGTGGGTCTGCGACAAGCCGTTCCTCTACAGGCGGGCAACCGAGTTGCGGCTGTCCATTCCAAGGACCTATGACATCGCATCCATGGCGCAGGCCTCGTCCCTGGACATGGTTTTTTCCGGTCGTTCTCAAGCCTCACATGGGTGGCGGCAACACCCGCATCGCCAGGGCCAAGGTCGTCCAGGCCGACGACAGGGCCTCGTTTCTCGCCGCCTATCGCGACGCGGCCGAACAGATCGGCGGCCAAAACGTCGTCGTGCAGGAGCGCGTGCCGGGCGGGGGAGAAAGCCAATTTTCTTACGCCGCGCTCTGGAACGAGGGCAAGCCGATCGCGGAGTTCACGGCGCGCCGCTCGCGGCAATATCCGGTCGACTTCGGCTATACCAGCACCTTCGTCGAGATCGTCGACGAGCCCCGCGCCGTCGCCGCCGCGCGCATATTGCTGTCGTCGATCGGCCATAGCGGCCTGGTCGAGGTCGAATTCAAGCACGATTGTCGCGACGGCACGCTCAAGCTTCTCGACGTCAATCCGCGCCCCTGGTCCTGGTTCGGACTTTGCGCGCCCGCCGGCGTCGACCTGGGAGCGATGCTGTGGGAGACAGTGAACGGCCGGGCCGCCGCAGCCGCCACCGCTCGCCCGAGAACGGCATGGATGTATCTGGCCCGCGACGCTGTTTCGTCCGTGACGCTGATGTGGCGCGGTAGCCTCGGCATCGCGGCCTATCTCAACTCCTTCGCGACGGTTCGATCCTGGGCGGCGTTCGCCTCAAACGATCTGCTGCCGGGGCTGATCGAACTGCCGCTGACGGCATGGCGGGTGCTGACGAAACGGCTGCTGAACCCGTCCGGCCGCCGGCGCTGACAAAATCGCTCTTTATGATGGCCGGTAGTCGAAGATCGCGTAATCGATGGTCCGCACCGCGTCGAGAAAACGCGGCATGGGCGGCGTCACGCGTTGCTGGAAAGACCCGGCAGCGCGGATGGCGGGCTTCGCCCAGCCGATGGCCCTGTGGCTCGAACTGCCGTAAACGACGAGGCAGGGCCGCTTGTGCCGTTCCAGCGACGACATGAGATTGCCCAGCACGATTTCGAACACATCCCTGGAAAAGGGATTGTAGAAATAGACCAGCAGCGGCGTCGGCGGGAACTCATACGTCGCGGCATCCGCTTCGATGACCGCAATCTCGCGGCATTTCTGGGCCGGGCTCTTGTATCGCTCGATGTTGCGCCGGGCGATTGCGACGAGCTCCCGCGCGAACTCCACACCGACAATCGCGGCGAACGGGTAGTGCGACGCCAACAGGAGCGTGCGCGACTTGCCCGACCGATATCGATGAAGGTGTAGTCTGCGAGATCGTCCGTCAGCCTGTCCATGATGAAGGCGAAGGATCTGGGCGACGTGCAGACGCATTCATTGCCCTGGTCCCGGTGCGGTCCGACGACATCGAGCGCGTCGAGCCCGATCGAACCCGCCGTGTCAACGCCATTGTCGCGATCCCACTGGCGCGCCAGCCGGTCGGCAACGAGATGGCGGATGTTGCGTGCGACGAAGCGGCCGCTTTCGCCGAGTCCATGCCGTCGCACGAGCCGGAACGGTTCGAGGATTCCTTGCTGCCGGACGAACCGCAGCGCCCTCGCGATGCGTCCCCTCGATCTGTCCTGCAAATCGATGCTGTGCGTTTCACGGTTCATTGCGGATCAGCTCGGCTGCCTGTCAGCGCAAGCGGCGCAGGCCGCGCACCAGGCCTTGGCCGGCCTTGAGCAGCCGCGGTTTGGAGCGAATGAAAAGCTCTATCCGGCAGCGCAGCGAAATATAGGCGGTGGCGCCCCATCCCCGCAGTGTCATCGACTGGCACAGTTCGGCCAGGACCGAACTGGTGGCGCCGATATGCTCCTTATAACCCTGACTGCCGACCGAAAGGTCGAAATAGTCGAACCCATGCCCGCGCCCCCACATCATCAGCTTGCCAAATGTCGTCAGTCCCGGCGGGGCAACGGCATTCTGGTCGATCCCGAGCAACAGGGTATGGAGCGTGCCTTTCCTGACCAATACATAGATGACGGCGAGCCAGGCTTCCCCTCCGCGCAATCCGAAGATGCGCACCGAGCCGTCGGAACGGCCATGCAGCGCGGCATCTCGGTAGAAGTCGACGACGGGCTCCTGCGTCAAAAGGTCGAAACGGCCGAGCTCGCGAAACCGCTTCAGTCGCAGTTCAAGGAGCGTGTCAAAGAGCGTTTCCGTCAGCGCCGGCGTGTCGGCCTCGACCAGGCTCAGGCCGCCGCGCTTTTCGAGGCGGCGGCAATGCTTGTGAAAGTTCTTGGCGAAGGAGGGCCTGCAGATGCGCTTGATAAGCGTTTCCGGTTCGCCGTGCAGGATTAGGCCGGAGGTGATCTGGAGGGAATCGTGCGCCGCCGAAAGCAGCGCTAGAGGATTGGCGACTCGTTGGATCTGTTGCGGGATTCCCGAGATATGGATGCGATCCGCCGGTGGCAGCACGGCGCGGACTGCCGCCCATGCGGCGTCGGCGCCTTGCCTGGTCCACGCCCGGTCATCCGCCAGCAGCGGTGCCGAATAATCGCAGACGCCGCAGCTCAGCCATTCGATCACGGAGTGGCCCAGCGCCCGGCGCCGCATCAGCGGCAAAAGCATGACCGGCGCGCCCGTGGCGGCATCGTTGACCTCGACGACAAGCAGTTCCGCACCTTTGGGCATCAGCCGTTTGGCGATCCCCTCGACCCAAGCATAATGCTGATGCGCGGTGCACACGCCATCGGCCTGAAATCGCAGCCAGAGCGGCTTTAAAGCGTCGAGGCTGGTGTGCAGCCGGGCTTTGAAGAGCGCGGCTGTACCGGCGCTGGCGGCAGTCGGGGACAATAACCCGTCGGATAGATCCGTGTTGGGAGCCGTTCCCGTGGCTTGCCACATGCTTCTCCTGTCCTCCCGGCCGGCCATAAACATCGTCCACGCAAGCAGTGTAAATCCCGCCAACTCAGGACCGCCTCGGGCAGCCGTGCGTTGGAGCGCACGAAAGCCACGGTTGCGGACTAATGGCAGCGCTTGCGATACCCCCGCATCGTAAACCACGGCAAAGTTCGGTCAGGACCAGACCTTTGGCGCCCATTATGTTCGTTGCTTTCGCCTATCGGCCGACGGCCGAAATAGTCGAACCTTTGCCCGCGTGCCCAGCTCGTCGACCTGCCATGGGACCCGGTGAGACGTTGGGCACTTGCGCTCAGGTCGACCGCTAGCATCAAAGCATGAACGGTGCGTTGATGAACAATCAGAAATTGCACCGATCAGTCGTGCCATGTTGGGTCATCGTGGAGACCACGCCGACGACAAACGGCAGGCCTCCTCGGGCAGCGCGTTCGTTACACTTTCACTGCCTCGCCTGCCACCGGTCTCTGCTACCGTTTTACCGGGGCGAACGGGACCGACCGCCGCCACCCGCCCAACCAGCTGTCGCGCTGCTGGTCCGGGTGCTCGATGTTCCATATGCGGTGACGCGCGAAATACCATGATGCGGCAAGGACGAAGATTTCGGAAACCGCGGAACCCAACAGCGACCACGGCGGAGGCGCGATTGCCAGCAGGATTGCGATCAGCGCCAGCCCGACGATTGCGCCACCAGTCGTGATGAACGCGACGGTCCGGAAATCGCCGAGGATTTCAAGGATGATGCGAGGCATGACATAAAGCATGACCGGGATGAAATTCGCGATCACGAAAAGTCCGATGAATCCGACCGAGGCATCCTGGAGGGCCTGGGATTTTATCATCGGCAGGACGAATAGGATGGCACATCCATAGACGAGGCCACCGATCCCCATGACCAGCGACCAGATCTTCGCTTGCGCCCAGACACGGCTTGTTTCGTTGTTGCGCATCAGCTTCGCCAACTCCGGCTGCGTCATGTTGAAGAGAGCAAGGCTGACGATGCGCAGTGGGGCAAACAGCACGAGGACCGCCGCCAGCGGTGCGTAAGCGGCGGGTCCGGCAATGCCCGCGACCAGCAGGGCCAGGCATTGACCCTGGATGTTTGTGGTGGTCGCGCTGAACGCCGACCAGCGCAGCTGCGGCCAAAGCCTTGTATAGCGGCGGCGCGTCGGCATGCGGAAGCTGATGCGAGGTGTGCGGCGCGCCAGCCGAACCAGGACGACGATGCCGAGCAGATTTGCTGCCGCAAGCGCATAGAACACGGTTTGCAGCGCGTCCTTCGCCAACCACATGGTCAGTCCGGTCAGGATTGTGCCGGTGATCGTGAAAGCGGCGTCGCTGATGGAGACGATCACCTGCTGGCGCCGAGCGAACAATGCCGTGCGCATGTGGCTGCGCAGCGACCATGCGCCGACGAAGCAGCCGGCGGCGATGCCGCTCGGATCGCCCAGCAGATGCATCAGGATCGCCGTGCCGACCGCCATCAGCAGCGACACCACCAGCGCCGCGGTCCCGAAGGCCACGTCATGGGCATCGACGCCGGCGCTGTTGGTGCTCTTGCCCATCCATATCGAGGCGGGGACGGCGGTGAGCGATCGGATGTACGACAGGCCGACGCCGCCCATCACCATGCCGATGGCGAAGAGACCGTAACCTTGCGCCGACAATATGTGCAGCAGCGCGATGTTGAGGGCAAAGTGAAAGCCGCTCTGCATCGCCTCGCCGCCGATCATCAGCACGAGGCGCCGCACCAGATGGACCGGGAATTTCACGGCCGGGTCTCCGCCTCGCGGGCGGTTGCCGGCCTGCCCGGCCTCGCTATCGTCACTTTCAGTTTGTCGGCGGCGATCGCGGCGATCGCCGCAACTGCGACCGGTTCGCTGAAGACGGTCTCGTAGCGCGCGCGGCCGGCGGCAACAAAACCGCGCCAGGCCTCGGGCCGCAGGATGATCTCTTGCAATTTCGCGGCAAGGGCGGCGGCGTTGTTAGGCGGAACATGCCAGCCGGTCTCCCCGTCGCTGACCACCTCGACCAGCCCGCCGATCGCCGATACCAGTGGCGGCCGGCCATAGGCCATCGCCTCGATTGCGACGCGGCCCAGCGATTCCGGGCGCCGCGACGGAACGGTGACGATGTCGGCCCAGCGGTAGTGTTGCGAGGGGTCCGGTATGAACGGCAGCACGCTGACGCGATCGGCCAATCCCATGGTGTTCACCAGCTCGGCCAAGGCCAGTTCGCGCTCGGTGCTTTCGAAAGCGCCACCCACCAGCCGCACGTCGATGCGCGAGCGCAATTCCGGCGGCATCGAGGCGACCGCCTCGAGCAGCACTTCCTGGCCCTTGATCCTGTTGATGCGGCCGAGCAGCAGCACCCGCAACGGCCGGCTGCCGTCATAGCGCATCGGCTCGGCCGCCGGCGGGCCGGCAACGCCATTATAGACCACATGCGTGCGTGAACGGCCGGCAATGCCGAAGGCGGCGCGCGTGGCGCGTGAATTGAAGATCAGATCGGCATGGCTCCAGCGCATCAAAGCGACCAGGATCGTGCGCATGAAACCTTCGGGGATCTCGTGGATATGCAGGACAGCCTTGTGAGGCAGCAGGCGGGCGGCCAGCGCATAGTCGGCCACGATCGAGGTGTTGACATAGACCAGGTCGCATTGCCTCAGACGTCGCCATGCCCGCCACAGGGCCAGCGGCAGGCGCGCCATCTCGACGGTCGCGAGGCGCAGGATGGCTTGGCGCCGCAACACCCAGAGCGGCTCGAAGACGATCCGGCTGGCATGCGGTTCGAGGATCTGCACGATCGGCCCGCTGCGCGGCAGCACGACTTCGATGTCGGCGGACGGAAAGGCGGCGCGCAGGGCTGCGACGCTCTCCGCGAAGCTTCGGTCGGAGCCATAGAGTTCGTAGCCCTGATGAACGCAGGAAATCCGCATCTTAATATCCCGCCAGGTTCACACCCCATCCTGCATCGCGCGAGGCAGATGGCTGCCGAAGCCCAGGAGCAAGGATCATGCCCGGTCCGCTTTCCCAGGCCGTTTGGCCGAGGAATCCCCGCAACGCCTCGTTTCGGTACGGATACGCCCGGAAAGTTGACCGATAATGAAACAACCCCGGCGTTTGGTAAGAATTTTTTACGACGTTCTGCGACAGTTGCTCCCACTCTTGCCCGGCTGGAAGTTGCAGGGTGGGTTCTGGTGCAATGAACATTCCGGAAAGTCCCGTCGGCCATGACATCAAAGCCCTCCATCCTGATCCTGGGAACGCGCGGCATACCCGCGGCTCATGGCGGTTTTGAAACCTTCGCCGAAAAGCTGGCGCTTTTCCTCGCCGGACGCGGCTGGAGGGTCGGCGTCTACTGCCAGGACGAAGTCGAGCGGGTCGAGCAAAGGGTGCGCAGCGAAACCTGGCGCGGCATCGAACTCATCCACATCCAGGTCGCCTCGAAAGGTCCGCGCGCGACGCTGGAATTCGACTGGCAATGCGTGCGCGACGCCGTGCGGCGGCCCGGCGTGTGCCTCGTCCTGGGTTACAATGGCGCGCTTTTCCTGACTTGGCTCAGGCTGATGCGGCGCAAGATCATGACCAATATGGACGGCATCGAATGGCGCCGCCCCAAATGGGGCCTGGCGGCGCGAAGCTGGTTCTGGCTCAACGAATGGATCGGCGCCTGGACCTCGCATCGCCTCGTCGCCGATCATCCTGTCATCGCCGATCATCTGGCGACACGCCGGCCGCGCAGCGCGATCGTCACCATCCCCTATGGCGGCGATCCCGTGACGACGGCGCCGGAGGCACCGGTCAGGGCGCTCGGGCTCGAACCTGGAAAGTACCTGATCTCGATCGCGCGCATCGAGCCCGATAACAATATCCTGCCGATCGTCGAAGCCTTTTGCAGCAAAAAGCGCGACATGAAGCTGGTGGTGCTTGGAACGCTCTCGGATGAAATCCCCTATCACGCCGCCATTCGCAAGGCCGCGAACGGCTCGGTGGTTCTGCCCGGGGCCATCTATGACCAGGCGACAGTGAAGGCCCTGCGCTATCACGCGCGCGCCTATATGCATGGCCACACTGTCGGCGGCACCAACCCGTCATTGGTCGAGGCGCTGGCTGCCGGCAACATGGTGATCGCCCACGACAATCCCTACAACAGGTGGACCGCGGGCGCCGCCGCCCTCTATTTCACCGATACCGGCACTTGCGCCGGCCGGATCGATCGGGCCATCGAAGACAACGCCCTGGTCGAGAGTTGCGGTGAGGCCGCCAGGACGCGCGCCCGCGAAGCCTTCCGCTGGGAAGACGTGCTGCTGGCCTATGAGAATGAAGCCTTCCGGCTGCTCGGCGTCGTCGCCGGCGAGGCCGTCCCGGTCGACCATCCTTCGCACGCATGACGACGTGGTCGCGCCGGCGGCTTCTCGGAGCGGCGCTGTCCACGGCGGCGTTGTTCGCGCCGCTTCCTCCCGTGTCGTCCAGCCTGGCCGCCACCGGCGAATGGCGCTTCCGGCGCGGCGTCAACGCCTTCCCCTGGTTCTCGCTGACGCGTGAATTCCCCGCACCCCGTACCGACTACGACTGGCCTCCATTCCAGCAGCGGCCGGTCCCGACGGCGGCCGATCTGCGCCGGCTGCGCGCGACGGGTCTCGATTTCATCCGCCTGCCGGTCGATCCCGGCCCGTTCCTGGCCGGCGATGCCGGCACGCGCGGCCGTTTGCTGGTGATGCTCGATCGGGCCGTCACCGCCGCCCTCGACGCCGACCTCGGCATCATCGTCAACGTGCAGGCCAATAGCGCCGCCCACTATTGGAATCCGGACCGCATGGTCTCCAGCACCGCCGCGCCCGCCTTCGATCTCTATCGAACGCTGATCGGCGAGCTTGCCGGCCGGCTGGGGCGGTTTCCATCGGGCAAGGTCGCGCTGGAGCCGGTGAACGAGCCGCAGCAATCCTGCGAGTCCAACGTCTGGTCGCAGGTCCAGCTCGCGCTCCTGACCGAAGCCAGGGCATCGTCCGCTACCCTGCCGCTGATCGTGACCGGTGGCTGCGGCTCTATGGTGAGCGGGCTGACCGCGCTCGATCCGGCGCCGCTCTCGCCCTTCGAACCGATCCTGTTCACCTTCCATTTCTACGAGCCCTATCTGTTCAGCCACCAGGGCGCGCCCTGGATGGACGAACCCGTCTACCGCTCGCTCAACAACGTGCCGTGGCCCGCCTCGGCCGGGTCGCTCGAGGCGACGCTGGCTTCGGTGCGGGCACGCATGGCTGAGGACACCGAAACCTCCGAAGCGGACAAGAAAGCCGCCTACACGGAAACCGAGCGCGTGCTGAAGGTCTATTTTGACGCCCGGCCCGACCGCTGGTTCATCGACAAATATCTTAGCCAGGCGCGCGATTGGGCCGATAGCCATGACATCGCGCCCGAACGCATTGTCATGGGCGAGTTCGGCGCACTGCGCACCGACGCCCGCTATGTCGCCGCGCCCAATCCCGACCGCGCCCGCTACATCGCCGACGTCAGGCAAAGCGCCGAGTCGTTCGGCTTTGCCTGGGCCTTCTGGGCCCTCTTCGACGGCATGGGCATGATGGACGACACAACGCGCGCGCTGGACCCCGACATAGTGGAGGCGCTTGGTCTGACGATGCCGGGCTAGACAGCGCATCCCGATAGCCTGTCAGGCGGACGCAGCGATTTCCGCGGCGAAGTCGCGATATGGGTGCAGTGGGCGTCCGAGCAACTCAGTCAGGCGCTCGACGTCGCCGGCCGCAGGCAGCATCCCGTCGGTGAAGAAGCGCTCGCCCATCAGGCGCATGTCGTAGGCCATCCAGGCGGGCAAGAACTGCCTGAGATTTTGCTCGAAGCCTTCGGCATTGTCGCCGCCGTAGTTGATCGGGCGGGCGAGCACGTCCGACCAGATTGCGGCAATATCCGTCCCGGTCAGCGTCTCTGGGCCGACGAGGTTGATCCGGTCGAGCGCAAGCGGCTCCGCGGACTGTTCGCGGCGCAGCAGCTCAAGGGCGGCGATCTCGGCGATATCACGCACGTCGATCATGGCGAGGCCCTTGGCGCCGATCGGCATTGGGTAGGTGCCGTAGCCGGTGATGACGTCTTTGATCATCAGATCGTTCTGAATGAAGTAGGCCGGGCGCAAGATCGTAGCCTTGAAGTCCATCTGCTCGATCATGCGCTCGACGCCGAACTTGCCCGCGAAATGGGGCACGTTCACGTAGACGTCAGCGTGGATCACCGACAAATAGACGATCCGCTCGATGCCGGCAGATCGGGCGACGTTGAGCGCGATCAAAGCTTGCGTGAATTCGTCCGGTACCACGGCGTTCAAGAGGAACAGAGTGGAGACGCCAGACATGGCTTTGCGCAGGGAATCGACATCGAGAAAGTCGCCTTGCACGACGGAGACGCCTGCCGGGAAGTTGGCTTTCGACGGATCGCGGACGAGAGCACGTACATCGGCGTCGCGCTTGACGAGCTGTTCGACGACTTGGCGGCCAATGTTGCCCGTGGCCCCGGTAACGAGAATGGTCATGAAATTTCTCCTGTTGGATTGCTTGACACCTCCAATGTGTGTGGCTCACTAATTGTCCAACAGGCGGAAATTTTAGACACGTCGTCTCACTGGTGGAACACCCATGGACCTTCTTGCCCTCGCCGATTTCAATCTCGTCGCCCGTCATGGCGGCTTCGGCAAAGCGGCAAGGGCCACCGGCCGGCCCAAGGCAACCTTGTCCCGGCGCGTTGGAGAACTGGAAAGCAGCCTTGACCTGCGCCTGTTTGAACGGGGTGCGCGTAACCTGAAGCTCACCGAAGAAGGACGGGCGCTCTTCGAGCGGACGGGAGCGTTGCTCGCCGAACTGGACGAGACGGCTTCGGCCATTGCCTCGGGCGGTCAGAGGCCGAGGGGGAGACTGCGGATCAGCGCGCCTTTGCATTTTTCGCAGACCGCAATGGGGAGGATCGCTGCGGGGTTCGCCCTCAAATATCCTGAGGTGAGGCTGGAGGTCACGACCGAGGACCGGCCCGTGGACATGATCGAGGAAGGCTACGACCTGGTAATCCGGGTCAATCCGGATCCCGATGAAAGCCTGGTCGGACGGGCGTTTGTCCGCGACCGTCTGGTCGTCGTGGCGAGACCCGACCTTCCTCGCCCGACCGGCGGACTGGCCGCTCCTGGCGTTGCGCGCGGGGCAGGCGATCGGCAAACATGGCACGTGAAGACACAAGGTGGCCGGTCAACGATCAGGATCGAGCCGGTCCTCGCTTTGTCCACACTCATCATGGTCCGGGACGCGGTGCGGGCCGGCGTCGGTGCGGCACGTCTTCCCATTTCATTGGTGAGCCACGACCTGGCTGACGGCACACTGGTAAGTTGGGGGGACATCGACGGCCCCGAGGTCGCACTATGGACGCTCTACCCCTCTCGACGGCTGCTCAGCGCGCGAGTGTCGGCGTTCATGGACTTTCTAAAACAGGCCTTCCCAAACGGGACGCCCGACGAACTGGCCGCCTATATTGGCAGGTGACGACCGTACCCGCTTTCGGGCGTGGAAAGCCTTAAGCGCTTTCCGGCGTCCTGGCCGAGCCCCATGTCACATGCCGGCCGTCTTGGCGAAACCAAGGGGATCAGCCGCTAACGGCGGAGAGGCTGCGCTCTTCGCTGGTCGTCTCCAATTGCGCGCACTGGCTGCGCCTTTTGCCGCGCCACCGCCCGCGCCGGCCGGTAGAGCACCAGCGCCAGCACCACGAATTTGGTCAATAGCGTCGTCTTGGAGGCCAGGGTCTCGGAGGTGTTGAGCAGGATCAGCCAACCCAGCATGGGCAGCCAGATGCCGGGATGGCAGCGGCGTGCCACCTCATGCATGAACAGCACGAAGCCGAACAGCATAAGCAGGGTAAAGAAGGCGCCTTGATAGAGCACCATGCGTATGATCGGGTTCTCGATGCCTTGTTCCAGGCCGTTGATGCGGCGCATGCTTTCGATCAGATCGATATCAGGCCCCACGATCAGGTCGCCCAGCCCCAGATTCTTGAAGAGGTCGAACATTTCGACGCGGGCATTGGCGCTGCCGCTGTCGGACACGAAGCGTTCCAGCAGCGCGTCGAAGAAGCCGTAGGAAAAGAGAAGGGCGACCGCCACCGGCAGCAGCGTGGCGAGCAGGACCGCAAGGGCCGCGCCCAGCAGGCTGACGCGTCCATGCCGCAGATAGGCCACGCCGCTGAAAAGCAGATAGATGCCGCCGAGCACGAGCGTCGTCACCATCGCCGAGCGTCCGCCGAAGGCGACCAGCGCCGCGGTTTGCAGGCCGATCAGCGCAAGCCGCAGCGGCATCGACAGCGACCGTGAGCCGGAGAGCAGCGCCAGCACATAGACCGCGGTGATCGTGGCATTGGCCAGCGGATGGCCCTGAAGCGCAGTCGAGCGCAGGTCGGTGAACACCTCGCCGTCGAGCCTATAGGGAAACACCAGCGTCTTGGTCGCGAACTCGAACAGCGCCAGCAGCGCATTCGCCGACATCACCGCGTGAACGACCGTCTGGAGCCGCGCGAAGGTCCGTTCGTCGTCCTCGGCCAGCATCAGCACCAGCAGCGCCGCCGCCACGAACGTATCGACCATGCCCGCCATGCCCGGGCGATGCCTGACGACGACCACCACCAGGAGCACGATCGAGATGACCGCCATCAGCGCGCTGGCCGGCCGCCGGTCGGCAACGGCAGCCATATAGCCGACCGGATTGCCGAACGTGCATGAACGCCAGGCAAACACCATCACCAGGAGATAGGTCGACGGATGGATCTTGGTGGCCGGACTGCCAAGCAGGCCGTCGTAATTGTAGCCCACCAGCCATAGCATGCCGCCGGAAACGGCAAACAGCACCGCCACCGTGACCACCAGGCCGAAGCGGGTCACCCAGTCGACGGAACCGCCGGCGCGGGACGCGGCGGCGGCTTGACCCGGCGCGGCCCAGCCGGCTGCCGGGCTGGCGGGCCGGACTGCGGCCATGTCAGGCCGCCTCGTCGACCAGCAAGGCGCCGGTCGGCAACCGCCCCATGACGGAAATGGCCTGCGAGGCCGCCGCGACTTCGCGCATCGGCGTCGAGTTCAGCGTGGCGACGAGCAGGATTTCGTCGGCCATCGCTACCAGCGGCGAGGCATTGAGATTGTCGGCCAGCGCGCCGCCATCGATGACGACGAGTTCGAAGTTGCGGCCCGCCTGGGCCAACATCTGCTGGGCAAAATAGACGCCCTGCGCTTCCTGGAAGACGGCCTTTGACCGGCCCCTGCCCAAAAGCGCGACATTGCTGCCGGGCGTATACTGGCTCAACGCCTCGATGCCGTATTCGCCGCGCAGCACGTCGAGCACGCCCGGCTGCTGATCTTTCTGGCCGCCGCCGGCATTGGTATCGATGAACAGGATACGGCCGCCCCGGGCGGCCGCGGCATTGGCCAGCAAGCGCGCCACCCTGCCGCGATGCGCGGCGTCCTCGGGCGGCGACGTCACCAGTATGGACGGCACCAGCGGCCAGTCCGGCGGACGCCGGCCCGACGAGAACATGCGCCTCAGCGCGAGCCCCACAACCGCGTCCGTCTTCTGGCTCGCCGCGGCGGCCGTGCCGCCGAAAGGCCACCAGCGACGGGCGTTGCCCGATTTTGCCGGCACCACGCCAAGCACCGGCGCGTCGATGGCCGATTGCATCTGCGCGCTGGAAAGCACCGTGGGCGAGGAATATTCCGCGATCAGCGCCAGGCCGGTGCCGAGCCCCAGGCCGCCGAAGAGTGCGCCCAGGACAAGCAGCGACAGCGGCGGCCAGCTCTTCTTCAGGGCCGGCATGGCGCTGGAGATGATCCGCGCATTAGTGCTGTCGACATTGATCTGCTCGCGCGTCTCCTGCACACGCTGCAGATAGTTGGCATAGACGGAGCGGACGGCCTCGAGATCGCGCTGCAACTCGCGTAGCCTGACCGAAGCCTGGTCCGTATCGAGCGACTTGGCCTTCATGCCGGCGACCTTGGCCTCCAGCGCCTGCTGGTTGGCCAGCGCCCGCTCGTAGTCGGTCTCGGCAGCCGCCCCGATGCGGCCGAGCTCTCGCGCGATCAGCGCACGCGTGTCACGCAGCTGCTGCTGCGCCGCGATCATCGAGGGATGGCGTGGCCCAAGTTCCGTGCCGAACTGCGATACCTTGTCGACAAGCGTCGCCTCCTGCGCCCTGAGGCTCGAAATCACCGAGGAGCGCATCGCTTCCGAGGTCGCGTCCGGCGCACCGCCCGACCTGCGCAACTGGTCGACCTGCGCCTTCAGGGCCGCGGTGCGGCTTTGCGCCGCCGAAAGCTGCGTATTGAGCTCGGTCAGTTCCTGGTCGCTGACCAGATTGCCTGCCGCCATCACCATGTTATTGGCGGACCTGTAGGCCTCGACGGCATTCTCGGCCTGCTGGACGCGCTTGCGCTGCTCATCCAGCCGCGCGGCGATGGCATCCGAAGCGTCCTTGGCCATCCGCGCGCGTGAGCTCGCCTGATCGGCCAGATAGGCCTGCGCGATCGCATTGGCCAGCATCGCCGACTTCTCGGCATTCTTGGTGGTGATGATCACCTCGATGACCAGCACCTTGTCCGCTCGCCGCACCGCCAGGCGTGCACGCAGCGCATCGAGCGTCTTGGCCGCCTTGTCGGCCTCGCCCGACCCCGAACCCAGCAATCCGCCGAGTAAGCGTCCCAGCATGCCCTGCCCGTTGAATTCAGGATCCTCGGTCAGGTTGGTCGCCTTGATGGCCCTGAGCAGCACCCCCGTCGACTGGACGACGCTGACCTGGCTTTCCACACGCGTTATGCCGCCGTCGGGCGGCACCTGGCTCGGATTGACGTCGTTGCTGACCACCTGCAGGTCTTGCGGATCGATGATGATTTCCGCCGCCGAGCTGTAGAGCGCCGGCGTCAAAAGCCCATAGAGCAATGCGCCGATGGTCAGCAGCGCGGTGATGGCAAAGATGAGGAAACGGCGGCGCACCAATATGCGCCTCAGGTCGCCCAGCTCGACGGTCGAGGCCGGGTAGGACGGCGCCGTCGGAACCGCCTCGGGCGCGTATTGCATCGCCTCCGGAGCGTATTGTTGCGGCAACGAGAGCAGGGATGATTGCAAGGGTCGCTCCGACAACACTCCATGCGCCTGCAAAGATCAAATTGCGGCTTTGTCTTAGCTATGCTTCCAACTGTTAAAACACTGTTAATTATATTGAGAGCTCTTGTGATTTTTGGCACGGAGTTTGCCTAGGAGTGGCACGGGGGGTGTTGACACGGCGCGGGCAGCGGGGAAACGACATGCAATGGGGCAATGCGTCACCAGTCCGGCCCTTTCCCGCGTCCAAGATCGAACACCGGCCCAATATCAAACATCACAACGATGAGGATGCGACATGCAGGTGAGCCTGCGCCTGGACAGCGAATTCCCGCGTGCCTTTCACCTGACGCTGCTGGAGCGTCTCGCGGCGCTGACGCATGTCGAGGTGTTCGTCGATCTCAGGCCGGCCGACGGCGCCATACCAATCAGCGCCGCGGCGCTGTTTCAGCTGGAGACGGCCATCCATGGTCTGCCCGCGAACGGGCTGGCCAAACGCCTGCCGCTTTCGGCGCTCGCGCCCTATCGGGCGCCGCCGGCGGCGCTCGATCTGGTGATCGACCTCTGCGGCGACGTGCAGCGCGAAGGAACACGCGTCTGGCGCGTGACCTATGACGGCGCCGCCGGCGAAGCAGCCCTGCTGGCACCAATCCTCGATGGGCGCACGCCGACTGCCCGCATCGCGGAAAACGGCACGAACATCGCCGAAGGTCGCCTGGGCACCGAATATGGCGGCATCGCGCTTGCCTCGTTCCAGGACATGCTGGCGCGCACCGCGAGCCTGATCCTGGCGGCAATGACGGGCGCGGCGCGGCACTCTCTCCCCGTCCTGCCGGAGCCGGCGCACGGCAACGCCGCGCCCGCCATGCCGTCCGCCGCCAAGCTTGGCATCAGGGCCGGCAAGGCGCTGGCGCGGCGCGTCGTCCAGAAGATCTACCATCTCTGCTACAACGCCCCGCACTGGAAGGTCGGCTGGCGGCAAACGCAGGGGCAGGATCTGCTCGACCTGCGCGCCCATCCGGCAACGGGCTGGCAGGTGCTGCCCGACGACGGCAGCCGCTTCTATGCCGACCCGTTCCCGATCCTCTATCAGGGCAAGGTGACCCTGTTCGTCGAGGACTATATCCACCGTCTGGGCCGGGCCATCATTTCCGCCGTGCCGTTCGGCCCGTCGGGGCCGATTGGCCGCCCGGAACCGGTGCTCGACCTGCCCTACCACCTGTCCTATCCGTTCGTCTTCGAGCGCGACGGCGAAGTCTGGATGGTGCCGGAGAGCTGCGCCAACCGCACGGTCGACCTCTACCGCGCCACCGCCTTCCCTGGTGGCTGGGTCAAGGAAGCGACGCTGCTCTCAGATATCATCGCCAGCGACGCCACCCTGGTCGAGCATGGTGGACGATGGTGGCTGTTCGCCACCGTCAGGGACGGCGGCGGCGCGTTTTCCGATGCGCTGCATCTGTGGTCGGCGCCGGACTTTCGCGGGCCGTGGACGCCGCACCCCAAGAACCCCGTGCTGATCGACATCGCCTCGGCGCGGCCGGCGGGCCGCATGGTCGAACGCGACGGCCAATTGCTGCGCCCCGTGCAGGACTGCCGCAGGAGTTATGGCGCAGCGCTCGGCATCGCACGCATTGTTCACCTCGATTTGGACGGCATGAGCCAGGTTGTCGAGACCATCTTGACGCCCGGCGCGCTATGGAGCGGACGCAAGCTGCACACGCTCAACGAGGCGGGCGGCCTTGAATTCATCGACGGTTCCGCGATTGCACCGCGCTGGAAGCAAAGGAACGGCAGGCGCTGACGACGGCCTGCGCATAAGCTCGATACGGCCCCTCCGGCAAAAGCCCCCGCCAGTCAAGGCCGGCGGGGTGAGGCTCTGGAGTAAGCCGGAATCGGTCCGGCATGGATCAACGTATGGCGCGAAGGTTGGTTGCGGCGCCAGAAGCGCATTCCCTTTCCCCTTTTTGGGCCCTTGTGGAAGAACCGCCCTCGCCCTAGCCGCAATCCCGCCTTTCTTGCCGCGAGATCTCCTCCTCTGTATGCATGTTGTAAGTCGTTTAATCCGGGATAGATTGCATCCAGAAGGGCGCCAAAACGATCGCGCCGGGAGGAATTCGCCATGTCCGACAGCGCCTTGCCGCTGGTCATCAGCGCGCCCGAACCGCGCACGCTCGACCTCATCTTCACGCCGCCGCAGCTGGCGCGCTTCAAGGCGAAATATCGCATCGTCGAGACGACGCCGGACGGCGTGGCGAAACTGCCGGCCGATGTGCTGGCCGAGGCCCGCTACATCGTCGGCCAGCCGCCGATCGCGGCCGAGACGCTGGAGAAGATGAAGGCGCTGCGCTGCGTCTTCAATGTCGAGAGCAACCTCATCGACAATATGCCCTATGAGACGCTGTTCGCGCGCGGCATCCATGTCGTCACAACGGGCCTGGTCTTCGCCGAGCCGGTGGCCGAGCTCGGCCTTGCCATGGCGCTCAACCTCGCCCGCGGCATCGTCGATGCCGACCTTGCCTTCCGCAAGGGCGAGGAATTGTGGGGCGGCGACGGCAACCGGACGGCGCGGCTGTTGTCAGGCGCCGATGTCGGCATCATCGGCTTCGGCGATCTCGGCCGCGCGCTGAACCGGCTGCTGTCGGGTTTCCGCACCAGGACAAAAGTCTTCGATCCCTGGCTGCCGCCGTCGATCCTGATCGACAATGGCGTCGAGCCGTCCTCGATGGACGAGGTGCTGTCCGCCAGCGACTTCGTCTTCGTCGTCGCCTCGGTGACCAGCGAGAACCAGGGCTTCCTCGGCGCCGACGCCTTTGCCAGGATGCGCAAAGGCGCGGCCTTCATCCTGCTCAGCCGCGCCGGCGTGGTCGACTTCATCGCTTTGATGGCGGCGGTGAAGAGCGGCCATATCCTCGCCGCCAGCGACGTCTTCCCCGAAGAACCGCTGGCGCGGGATCACCCGGTGCGCGCCTTACCCGGCTTCCTGCGCTCGGCTCACCGCGCCGGCGCGCTCGATATCGCCTTCAAGCGCATGGGCGACATGGTGCTGGAGGACATGGACCTGATCGATCGCGGCCTGCCGCCGCTGCGTTCCAAGCGCGCCGAGCGCGAAACGGTCTCGCGCATGCGCTCCAAGCCGGTGGACAGGAATTGACGGGTGGCTGGGTCCGCGCAAATCGGCGGGCCTTCGCATCGCCTTCGCGTCGCTTGACAAAAGCATGGCCAGCGACGACCCTCGACCGGCCCATCGGGGAGAAATCGACGCGCAACGCCTGTGAAAAGCTGAGGCTCGGCAAACGGCAGGGGGCGTCGGCGGTAACGGCGCAGCCGGCGGGCCCAGGGCCAATCGGTCCGGCCGGCCAAGCGGTCCGGTTTTCTTTTTTCGCCATGGCAAGGCGGCAAGAGCGGCCCTTGCCATGAGGCTGTCGAAAACGCGACGGAGCGCGATGCTCAACACGATCGATTATGGCGGCAAGGAAGCCGATATCGTCCACGCGCTGGAGGAAGACATCATCTTCGGCAGGCTGGCGCCCGGCGCGCGCCTTGTCGAGGACGTGCTGCTCGCCCGCTTCCCGGTGTCGCGCCATACCATCCGACAGGCGCTCTATCAGCTCGAAAGGCTAGGCGTCGTCACGCGCGAGCGCAACAAGGGCGCCATGGTGCGGCGGCTGTCGCCCGACGAGGTGCGGCAGATCTACGAGGTGCGCGAGATGCTGCAGCGCCAGGCGGCGCTGATGATCCGCCTTCCCGCGAGCGACGCGCTGATCGAAGAGCTGACGCAGATCCTCCGCATCTATAACGGCCATGTCGAGAGCGGCTATCTGCGCGGCATCCACGAGGCCAATGACCGTTTCCATCTCACCATGTTCTCGGCCTGCGGCAATGCCTATCTGGTGGCCTCGATCGAGCACTACATGCGCCTCAGCCTGCCGGTGCGGGCCAATTCGCTGGCCGACAGGGAAAAGCTCGACATCTCGCGCCAGCACCACGCAATGATGATCGAGGCGCTCAAGCGCCGGGACAATTGGGTGCTGGCGCAGCTCTGCGTCGACCATTTGCAGCCCAGCAAGGCGTTCTATCTCCAGGAGATCGAGAGCGGCGACGCCGGCTGAAACCGGGCCGACAGAAGGCAGCGGCAGCGGATGAGCGAGTCCGGTCGCTGCAAATCTAACGATGCAGCCAAACGAAGAAAAAAGCGGAAAGTTTCGCGGGCGTGGAAGAATATATTTCTTCAGACCGGCCGTGGGCGGGCACGGCGAACCGGAACTTTCCTCCGAACCTTCCGTTTCTTTGACGATCGTTGCTTCGACGGTCGAAGAGCAACAGGGAAGGATCCTATCATGAACATCAAGATGATCTGCGTCGGCGCGATGACACTTTCGATGCTCGCGGGCTCGGCCCTCGCCGCCGCGAACAAGGGCACGTCGGCACTCGACGATCCGGCCAAGATGCAGCCGTTCTACACCGACTCCAGCATGAAGAAGATGCGCAGTGGTGACGAGTTCGCGAAGGTGTGGAAAGCGCTCACTCCGGAAGACCAGAAGATGATGATGACGGCCTGCGAGGATGAGGCCAAGGACGCCAACGCCGCCAACAGCCATCCGGAGTTCTGCAGCAGCGTCAAGGCGAATGGCGGCAGCAAATAGACCGGCGGCGAGCAGGCTTTTATAGCCCGTATCCTGAGACAGCCCCGGCCTGCGGGGCTGTTGTCATGCGCCGATGCGCCGGCCGGTTTCGGCGTCGAACAGATGCGCGCAGGCGCGGTCGACCTGGATGCGCACCGGCTGCCCCTGCTTGAGCGCCAGCCGCTCGCGGAAAAGGCAGTCTATCTCCTCGCCGCCGCAGTCGACCTTGGCGAATATCTCCGAGCCGGTCGCTTCCAGCAACGTGACGCTGCCAGGGATGCCGTCGCTGCCGGCGCGGATGTGTTCGGGGCGGATGCCGTAGACCAACTCCCCGCCCGGGATCTGCGCCGGGTGAAGCGGCGCCGGCAGCGGCAGGGTCAGCCCGCCTGCGCTGCGGAAGATGCCTTCCTCGATGCGGCCGCGAATGAAATTCATGGCGGGCGACCCGATGAAGCCGGCGACGAAGAGATTGGCCGGCCGGTCGTAGAGGTCGAGCGGCGCGCCGACCTGCTCGACCAGGCCATCATGCAGCACCACGATCTTGTCGGCCATGGTCATCGCCTCGATCTGGTCATGCGTGACATAGATGGTGGTGGTGCCCAGCCGTTGGTGCAGCGCCTTGATCTCGCCGCGCATCTGCACGCGCAGCTTGGCGTCCAGGTTGGAGAGCGGCTCGTCGAACAGGAAGACCTGCGGGTCGCGCACGATGGCGCGCCCCATGGCGACACGCTGGCGTTGGCCGCCCGAAAGCTGGCGCGGGAAGCGGTCGAGCAGCTTTTCCAGGCCGAGGATACTCGCCGCCCTGTTGACGCGGCCGGCGGTATCGGCCGGATCGGCTTTCTTGATCTTGAGCGCGAAGCCCATATTGTCGGCCACCGTCATATGCGGGTAGAGCGCGTAGTTCTGGAACACCATGGCGATGTTGCGATCGCGCGCCCTGAGATCGTTGACGACCCGCTCGCCGATGGCGATCCTGCCACTCGAAATCGTCTCCAGCCCCGCGATCATGCGCAGCAGCGTCGACTTTCCGCAGCCCGAAGGCCCGACCAGGATGACGAACTCGCCGTCGGCGATGTCGACGCTGACGTCATGAATGATCCTGGTCGCTCCGAATGCCTTCTGCACATTGTTGATCGTCACCGCTGCCATTTCATGTCCTCACCTGGAAAGAGTGTCGTCGGCGTCAGCCGCCCTTGACCGCGCCGGCGGTCAGCCCGGCGACGATCTGCCTTTGCGCGAACATGGTCAGCACCAGCACCGGCAGCGTCACCACCAGTGCGGCGGCGGCCAGCGGCCCCCAACTCACCTGCTCGTAGGAGAGCATGTTGTAGACCGCGACCGGCAGGGTCCGCGTCTCTCGGCTGGCCAGCACCACGCCGAAGACGAAATTGTTCCAGGAGAAGATGATGGACAGGATGAAGGCCACCACGATGCCCGGCCTGGCGATGGGCAGCGCGACCAGCCGGAATACCTGCCAAGAGGAGGCGCCGTCCATGCTGGCGGCCTCCTCCAGCTCCATCGGCGTGGTCTCGAAATAGCCGATCATCACCCAGACCACGATCGGCACCGTGACCACGAGATGGATGATGATCTGCGGCCACAGCGTGCCCAATATGCCCGCCCACTGGAACAGCAGGAACAGCGGGATGAGATAGGACAGCCCCGGCGTCATGCGCGCGATCATGATGACGACCGCCGACCGTTCGGCCTTGAGCCGCGCTATGCCGTAGCCGGCGGGCACGCCGATCAGCAGCGCCAAGAGCGTCGCCGTGCCGGTCACCAGCGCCGAGTTCCAGAAGTAGAGCAGGAAATTGTTCTCCTCGAACACCTTGGCATAGTTCGACCAGGCCACATGCTCGGGGATGAAGACCGGCGGCGAGGCGCCGTTGTCGATCTCGAATTTCAGGGACAGCGAGATCATCCAGAGGAAGAACAGGATCGCCGGCGAGACGAAGACCAGGGCGGCGAAGAACAGGCCGATCCGGTTGAGCAGTCGCGAACGCATCTATTTGCCCTCCCCGTCGGTCCAGCGGCTGCGCTGGCGCAGCATCAGCAGGACGAAGGACAGCGCTACGATAAGAACGAAGAACACCACCGCCATGGCCGAGCCGTAGCCGACGTCGTAATAGGAGAAGGCGATGTTGTAGAGATAGATGTTGATGGTCTCGGAGGCCGTGCCTGGCCCACCCTGGGTCATCGCATAGATGATGTCGAAGCTCTTCAGCGCGTCGATCGTGCGGATGATCACCGCGATCATCAGGAACGGCGCGATCATCGGCAGGGTCAGGTAACGGAACTGCTGCCAGGCATTGGCGCCGTCGATCTCGGCGCTCTCGAAGGGTTCGCGCGGCACCGAGGCCAGCCCGCCCAGCACGATCAGCATCACCAGCGGCGTCCACTGCCAGGTCTCGACTGCGACCAGCGAGGGGATGACCGTCCTGGCGTTGAAAATCCATTCCTGCGCCGGAATGCCGACCAGCGACAGAAGGTAGTTGAGCACGCCGAGTTGCGGATGGAACATCATCGTCCAGACCAGCGCCACGGCGACGGGCGTGGCCATCATCGGCATCACGAAAATGCCGCGCAGCACGCCGCGCAGCGGGAACCGGGCATCGAAGATCAGAGCCGCGATGGTGCCGAGAAGCATCGGCGCGGCCACCGAGAGGAAAGTGTAGGACAAGGTGTGCGCGAGCGATTCCCAGAACCGCCCATCGCCGACCAGTCGCAGATAGTTCTCCATCCCCGCGAAGCTTCGCGACTGGCCGAGCGTCCAGCGGTTGACGCTCATCCACAGCGTGAAGGCCCAGGGAAAGACGATGACGGCGCCGACGACGACCAGCGCGGGGACGACGAAGGGCCAGTAGCTGGGAGCCAGCTTGACGGGCCGGCCCCCTTCGCTTTCCTGTTTCGCCACCCCGGCGCGATCGATCGTCACCCCGGTGCGATCGATCGTCGCCCCGGCGCGATCCGTCGTCGCCCCGGCGCGACTCGTCGTCGCCCCGGCGCGACTCGTCGTCGCCCCGGCGCGACTCGTCGTCGCCCCGGCGCGCTCTGGGGCAGTTGCGGACATCAGCCTTGCTCGCTCCTGTCCAGGACCGGCTGGAACTGCTCCGTCGCCTTCTTCAGTTCCTCCGTCGGGTCGGCCCCGGCGAGCAGGTTGCTGAGCGCCACGCCATAGATGTCGCGGAACTCGGTGACCGGGATGATGACCGGCAGCGCCAGCCGGCTGACATTGCCGGAGCCGACCACGGCGTCGAGCCAGCTCGCCGGCATGGTCACGCCCTCGCGCACCTTGGGGTCTTCCAGCACCGATTTGCGGAACGGCACACCGGCACCTGCCTGCAGCAGCCGGGCGCCCATGCCGGCCGACACCGCCCATTGGCAAAAGAGATAGGCGGCTTCCTTCTTCTCGCTGGCCGTGGTCACGCCGAGCCCGTCGCCGAACGTACCCGAGGCATGCGCCTTGGGGCCCTTGGGCATGACGCCGTAGCCGACCTTGCCGACCACCCTCGACTTCTCCGGATTTTCCATCGGCGGCGCGAAACCGACGCCGTCGAACCACATGCCGATCTTGCCCTGCAGGAAGGCGGATTGCGCTTCGGCCCAGTTGAAGCCGGTAACGCCGGGCGGCGCGGATTTGGTCATCAGCCGCTGGTAGAGGGCGGCCGCCTCCACCGCTTCGGGCGCGGTGGTGCGCAGCTTGCCCTTGTCGTCGAGCGGCGTCATGTCGTAGCCGAGCATCAGCGAGGTCCACACCGGCGTGTTGGCGTTCTTGAGGCCGCGCGCGACGAAACCGTAGGTATTGGCCGACGGGTCGGTCAGCGCCTCCGCGGCCGCGACGAGCTGATCGAAGGTTTCGGGGTATTTGAGGCCCTTGGCCTCGAACAGTTCCTTGTTCCAGTAGATTATCCAGTAGTCGACCGAGAACGGCAGCGAGCGCAGCACGCCCTCGCCGTCCTTGGCGAACAGCATGCCGGCATCGGCAAAGTCCTTTTCGACCAGGCTCGGATCGGTCAGCGTCGGGTCGGCAAGGTAGCCCGATATGTCGGCCAGCCAGCCGCCCTTCTCGAACTGCCGCTTCTGCACATGGTAGCTCAGATGCACGACGTCGAAGCTGGGTTTGCCGGAGCTGAGCTCGATGACCGTCTTCTGGCGCTGCTGCTGCTCGGGCGTCGCCTCGGCATTGACCTTGATGCCCGTCAGTTCCTCGAACTCGGCGAGATATTTGATCAGCGTGTCGCTGCGCGGGCTTTTCACCAGATTGACGTCGAGCGTCGTGCCGGCGAAACGCTTCCAGTCGACGCCGGCGGCAAGGCTCGGGCGGATACCGGCAAGGCCGGCGCCGGCGAGCATGGCGGCGCCCGCAAGGAGCTGCCTTCTGTTTGGGTTGAATGGATTGGACGGCATTTCTTCCTCCCGGTTGCTGTCGTTGTCGATTGCACCGCGATAGGCACGGCGCGGCCTGCTTCCTCAGATATGGAGCGCCAGCCGGCGCGCATTGTCGATATGCTGGCTGATCGCCTCGACCGCCTTTTGCGGATTGCGGCTTTCGAGGGCTTCGATCACGCTCAGATGCTCGCGCATCACCGGCACCACGCGGCCGTCGATGCGGAACCGTTCCTGGTGGATCAGGCGGATCTTCACCGAATTGACCAGATAGGCTTTGGCAATGATCTCGTTGCCGAGCGCATCGATGAAAGTGTCGTGCATGGCCCAGTCGATGGTCTGAGCCCTGGCCTCCATCTCCGGCGTCGGGGTCTGCGCCAGCGCCTGCGCCAGCATGTCCTCATGCTCGCGGCGCAAGCGCGCGAGTTCGCCGTCGGAGGCGCTGACGGTGAACAGCGCCACCGCCTCGCGCTCCATGAACAGGCGGAACTGGAAGGCCTCGCGGATCAGGCTGATGTCGATATGCGCGATCTGCATGCCGCGCTGCGGGATCGTCGTCAACAGCCCCTCGGCTTCCAGGCGCGGCACGATCTCGCGGATGGCGCCGAGCGGCAGGCCGGTGAACGCGACGAGTTCGCGCTGCGACACGAACTGGCCCGGCTTGAGGTCGCGGGCCAGCAAATGCCGCGTGAAGCTGGCATAGGCCTGCTCCCGCAGATTTGTCTGGTCGCCGCCATTGGCCATTTCAGTGCTTCCTTCCCCGTCAGGCCGCCGCGGCCGCGAAAAGAGTGTTGTAGGCAGCGCCAAGCTGCTGGCGCTCCGGCGCCGCGATCGGCTCGAGCGGCGGCCGCACCGCCAGCCAGCGCTCGTCGCCGGTCTTGCGCGCCACCATCACCTTGACCGCCGGAATGACCGGGTGCTTGAGCAACTCGAGCACGAAACGCTCGACGCGCACGTCGTCGTGCCCTTTCTCGGCCATGGCGAGGACCTCGCCGGCGGCGAAATTGGCCATGCCCGAAATCGCGCCCTGGCCACCGATCCTGACCGCCCGCGCCAGATGCCGCTCGTCGCCGATCAGGATCACCAGATCGCCATGGGCGCCGAGCAGCGCCTCGCTATAGGCCCAGTCGCCGCCGGAATCCTTGACGCCGGCGACCACGTCCGGAAACGCCTGGCGCAGCCGGCCGATCAGCCCAAGCGAAAGCTGCACCGTGGTGACCGAGGGAATGTTGTAGAGCAGCACGCCGCGGGCCAGCGGACCGAGAGCGGCAAAGACGGCGGAAAACCAGCCGAAAAGGCCATCGTCGCCGATATTCTTGAAATAGCTGGGAGGGGCAAGGAGGATGTTGCGGGCGCCGCGCTGCAAGGCATGCCGAGCCTGCTCGGCTGCATCCTCGGCCGCATCGACCAGCACGCCTGCGACAAGCTGATGCGGCGCGATGCCGGCCGCCAGCATCGCCTCGGTGACGTCCCGCCGCTCCCCGGTGCCGACCGAAGCGCCCTCCCCGGTGGTGCCGAAAAGCGTCACGCTGGTGCAGCCCTGCGCCAGGCAGCTCCGGGCCAACGTCACCATGGGTGGAATGAGGATTTGCCCCGACGCATCGAAAGGCGTGGCCAGGGCAACCGAAAGACCAAAACGCGATGTCACCAGCGAGTCTCCCAAAAGAGCAGTTCGCAGGCAGTGCTATCACGCTAACATGTCAGTCGTAAATAGGGTGGGTGCCATTTACGGAAACACAAGTTGTGATGGTTCCTGTGCAGGCTCTATCCATGCCCGCCTCGCCGTCAGGCCCGTTTGTGCCGTTTTTCCTTTTTCCTGCCATGTTGCGCTGCGAAAGATTTGTTGCATTGCGATACGATCCGCCCCGGCCGACAATGGCCGCGGGTTGGGCTTGCACGAAGGATTTGTCGTGGCAGCATCGTTCCGACCCGATATCGAGGGAATGCGCGCACTGGCGGTAGCCGGTGTCGTCGCCTATCATTTCGGCCTCACCGCCCTGCCCGGCGGCTTTGCTGGCGTCGACATCTTCTTCGTCATCTCCGGCTATCTCATCACAAGACACCTTTTGCAGGAGATTGGCGAGAGCGGCCGGCTGAACCTTTGGCGCTTCTATGCCCGCCGCGCCCGGCGGCTGCTGCCGGCCTCGCTGTTCGTCATCCTCGCCACGCTGCTGGCCGGCGCCTTCATCCTGTCGCCGGAGGAACAGGCGCTCTATTCGAAGGGCGCGATGTTTGCCTCGGCCTATATGATCAATCTGTGGCTGATCCGCTGGTCGTTCGACTATTTCGCCTCCGATGCCGCCAACAACCCGTTCATCCATTTCTGGTCGCTATCGGTGGAGGAGCAGTTCTACCTCGCATGGCCGGCGCTGCTTGTCCTCGCCGCATGGCTGCGGCCGGGACGGCGCGCCGCCATCGTGGTCATCGGTGTCACCGGCCTGGTGTCGTTCGTGGCCTGCGCCTGGCTGACCAGCGTTTCGCCGCCCTGGGCTTTCTATTTCTCGCCCCTGAGGGCCTGGGAGTTCGCCGCCGGCGGGCTTGCCACGATGGTGCCGGCAAGTTTCCTCCGGTACCACCCGCGGCTGCGCGCCGCGCAAGGCTGGCTCGGCCTGGCGCTGATCGCGCCCGCCTATCTGCTGCTGGACGAGGCGCTGCCCTTCCCCGGCCTGCTGGCGCTGCTGCCGGTCGTCGGCACGGTGCTGCTGCTGGTCAGCGGGGCAGGCGAGCGCCAGGCGGGTGGCAAGCTGGCCGGCGCCCCCACGGCTGTCCTGTCGCTGCCGCCCATGCAATGGATCGGCAGGCTCTCCTATTCGCTCTATCTCTGGCACTGGCCGGTCATCGTCTATGCGGGAATGGTCACCGCGGAGCTTTCCGGGCTGGACAGGTTTGCCTGCCTGGCACTGACGCTGATGCTCTCCATCTTCACCTATCACGTCGTCGAAAACCCCGTTCGCCGCAACGGCTGGCTGATGGCAAGCGCCGCCCGCGCGCTCGTGCCCGCGGCGCTGCTGACCGGCGCCGGCGTGGTCGCGGCCTACGCCAACGCCAAGTTCGCCGTTCACGAACTCGATCCGGAGCAGCGCGTCATCGCCCAAAGTGCGGCGCGTCCATCCACCGCGCGCGCCAGGGGCGGCTGCGTGCTCGACTACGAGACCGTCACCCCGAAGCCCTGCGTGTTTGGCGCCAAGGATGCGAAAGGCACGATCGCGCTGTTTGGCGATTCACATGCCGACCACTGGTCGACGCCGCTGATCGAGGCAGCCGAAAAGCGCGATTACCGGGTGGTTACCTGGCTCAAATCCTCGTGCCGGGCGTCCCGGCTGTCGACATGGTCGAGCAAGCTGAAGCGCGACTACGCCGAATGCGACCAGTGGCGCGAGCAGTCGATCAAGGAGATCCTGGCGCTGAGGCCGGCCCTGGTGGTGATCTCGGAAATCGCCCTGACCAGCTCGCGCAAGATGGCCGCCGGCAAGGATGAGCCCGACAGCCAGGACGCGGAGTGGAAGGCGGGCTTGCGTTCAACGCTGGAGACGTTCAGCAAGGCCGGGCTGAAGGTCGCCTTCATCCGCGACGTGCCCTTCAACGACGAGCAGGTCGACACTTGCGTGGCGCGTGCGCTGTGGCGCGGCGACACGCCCTCGCTCTGCGACCAGACGCGTGCCTATGCCGCCAACGACGCCATGGCCGCGGTGGAGCGCGACGTCGTGCGCAGCGTTCCGAACGCCAGCTATGTCGATATGACCGACCAGTTCTGCAACCAAACGACCTGCCACGTCTTCATCGGCGGCAAGATCGCCTTCCGCGACCGCCACCATCTGGCGACGGCCTTCGCCGAGACGCTGGAGAAGCCGCTGGAAAAGGCACTGTTTTAGAAGGGTTAGCGCCCCAAAAGGCGCGCTGCCGACGAAGTCGCTCCGTCACGGCGCGCGCGGGCGCGAAACATTGCTTTACCGACTCTACGGGAACGGTGCCGCGTGGGCAGCGTTTATTAGAGGGACCTTAAGAGGAGGTTGTCATGAAGAAACTCTTGCTCGCATCCGTGATTGCCGTCGCTTCGGCGGTGGCGGTGATGGCCCCGGCAAATGCCGCCAGCATCACGCTCGGCATCGGCAACGGCTATGACGACGATTATTACGTTCCCAGATATCGTCACCATTACCGCGATTATTCCGACGATGACGGCTACTATGGCCGTTACAGCATGTATGACGAGAGCTATCGTCCGCGTTACTACAGTCATCGTCGCTGCCACACCGAGGTGATCAAGCACTGGCGTCATCACCATCGGGTCATCGAGAGGGTCCGTGTCTGTCGACGTTGAACTGACAATTGATCCGGCCGGCGACGCGCCGGCCGGATTGCTTGGTACAGCCGCTCCGGTTCGGGTGCCGTACGCATGCCGAGCCATTCCAGATAGTGGAACTGGAAAGCCTATCATCCCCTCACTGTCATCGTAGCCAGAGTTGTCTCTGCGCCGAAAATGGCCTTCGGTTCTCCAGAGCACCACGCGAAATTCGAGCTTAGCCACGTTTGAATATCCGCCATCAAACGGCAGGTTTGTGAGCTTCTGCTTTCGAGGTAAAAGACAAGGCCATCTTACCCGACTCAATATGGCGACGAACCAGTGGACACCCTCTCAACCACCCAACGCAGCGAACGGATGGCTCGTATTCATGGCAGGAATACGAAGCCAGAAATGGTCGTGCGGCGGCTCCTTTATCGTATGGGCTACCGCTATCGGCTTCATCGAGCCGACCTGCCTGGTAAGCCGGACATTGTTTTTGGAAAACGAAAAAAGGCGATTTTCATCCACGGGTGCTTTTGGCATCGTCACCGTGATCCGGCATGTCGGCTCGCTCGCCTTCCAAAATCCCGGCTGGATTTCTGGGGGCCAAAACTCTCGGCGAACGCGGAGCGAGACGCGCTCAAACAGGATACTTTAAGGCGACTCGGGTGGAACGTGCTGGTTGTCTGGGAATGCGAATTGCGGCAGAGTGAACAATTAGAGAACACGCTGCGCCAGTTCGTGGGGGAATAGCATGAAATCGATCGAACTTTTCGCGGGTGCTGGCGGGCTCGGCATGGGTGTTAGCCGTGCCGGCTTCACGCCCCAAGCCGTAATTGAGTGGGACCGGTGGTGCTGCGACACCATTCGTGAAAATCGTGCGGATGGTCTCGGCCTGGTTGGGGATTGGCCGGAGCCAACGGAGGGCGATGTCCGCCGCGTGGATTTCCGAAAGCATGAGGGCAAGATCGATCTGGTGACTGGCGGCCCTCCCTGCCAGCCGTTCTCACTGGGCGGCAAGCACCGCGCCCATGCTGATTCCCGCGACATGTGGCCAGAGGCGGTCCGTGCACTGCGGGAAACCCAGCCACGTGCCTTCATCTTCGAAAATGTGAAAGGCCTTACTCGCGAAGCCTTCGCCACATACTTTTCGCACATTCTCCTACAGATGACTTATCCAGAACTTGCTGCGGAATATGGCGAGGGTTGGGAGAACCACCTACGTCGGCTTGAAAAGCATCACACCGGCCGTCGCGGTCCGGCCGGTCTGGAATATCGGGTAGTCCATCGTGTGTTGAATGCGGCGAACTATGGGGTCCCGCAGCGCCGAGAGCGTGTGGTTTTTGTCGGCTTCCGCGCCGACCTCAACATCAAGTGGGCTTTTCCGCTGGAAACGCATTCCTTAGACGCCTTGTTGTGGGATCAGACCAAGGGCGATTATTGGGATCGGCACAAGGCACTTAGGGTCGAACGCAAGATCGGGGATCGGCATATTGAACGTGCGGCACGTCTCGACGACAAACCAAGAACAGCACCCTGGCGGACGACGCGAGATGCGATTGGCGACCTGCCCGATCCGGAGCATGAGTGGCGCAGAGCCGCAGCCCACAACAACCATCGGTTCCAGCCCGGAGCGCGATCCTACCCGGGGCATACCGGAAGCCCACTCGACGAACCAGCCAAGACCTTGAAGGCGGGCGTCCATGGCGTGCCTGGCGGGGAGAACATGCTGCTGCGGCCAGATGGCAGCGTGCGCTATTTCACCGTGCGTGAAAGCGCCCGCTTGCAGACCTTCCCGGACAATTTTCGCTTCCACGGAGCATGGTCCGAAACCATGCGTCAGTTGGGCAACGCCGTGCCAGTGGAATTGGCGAACATCATCGCGCGCAGCGTAAAACGGCACCTTATGTTTGGGGGATCGGACTTTCTGAAATGAAGGCTTACGTCGAGTTTGAGTTCGACCTTCCTGGGGCTTTGTTGGCTCGCCTCATCAAAGTACTTGACGAGCTCGAAGCCGCTCCGCTCAACAGCGCAAATTTGCAAGAAGTTCCCGAAGAACAGGGCGTTTATCAGCTGCTGTTTGACGATCGCATTGTCTACGTTGGCAAGACCGATGCGGATGCTGGTCTTCACAAGCGGTTGGCTCGCCATGCGCGCAAAATCATGCATCGTGCTGGTCTTGATCCTGCACGGGTAAGTTTCAAGGCGGTACGTATTTTCGTATTCACCGCGGTCGATCTAGAATCAGATCTTATTCGCCACTACGGCGGAGTGAAGGCGATCGATTGGAATGGTAGCGGCTTCGGCTCCAACGACCCTGGTCGAGAACGCGACACTACCAAGGTAGACCCCAAGAACTATGATGCTCAGTTTCCGATCGACATTGATCGGGAACTTGCCTTCGCCATTGATGCTGAAGAAACAGCCGCAAGCGCTCTTGCTCGCCTCAAGGAGGCTTTGCCGTATACGTTCCGTTATCAAGGGAATGGCGGTCGCAATAGAAAACCCCACGACGATTTCGACAAGACCCTACTTTCAGCGCTAAGCGGCCCTCTCACGCCACGCGCAGCGATCCGCCACGTCGTCGCCGCGCTGCCGTCAGGATGGCAAGCGACCGCCCTGCCCGGCTATATCATCCTGTACCGGGAGGAACGCGAATATCCTCAAGCGGAGGTCATCGCGATTTCAAGAGGGTAGGACTTCAAGCCTTTGATGGCTGGATAGAACTGGCGTGTACTCACGAGATGCGGCTTGGGTATGCCTATCAATGATCATCACAACATAGCGCGCGCGCTTCGGAACTGCGAAATGCGCAACTCAGGTATCTCACATGTGCACTGTTGGCTTGCACGAGCATTGTACAACCAATTGCCGACGTAAATTGTCACCTTACCGTCGCACCATCATCCCGTAGTGCATCGCCAGCAGATCGAGCCCGATTCTCAACAGCTTTGCCGCCACGTCCCTGCCCTCGCTCATCTCTCCCGCCACGCCTCTGACCGACTGCTCCAGGCACACGATCTTCCGCACCACGTCGACCACCTCCCAATGGCCGAGCGCGCGGGTCGCGGCGGCGTGCGACCGTCCGGCATTGAGCACGCTCTCGGTGATGCCGCCGCTTATCCTGTCGCCGTCGACGCGTTCGCTCCAGCGCATCGGCTTGATACCAGCCTGCTGGCTGGCGCGGAAATCCTCGCGGTAGCGCAGACCAGCCTCGCGCTGCTGGTGCGACAGCGAGGTGATGCCCAGCAGCGGATCGATGCTGCGCACCCGCACGATCCCACCGGTGGAGGTATGGCCGTCATTGGACACCTCATAGACGCGCCGCGCCTCCGACGTGCCGGTTGCGAGCCGCTTGCGGCCAAACTCGTCGTCCCGCAACGCGAAATCATGGCCAACCTCGCGGCGGATGCGCACCTGCTCGGCCTCGCCCTTCGGCAGCTTCGGCGTCTGCGGTTTAGCTGATCTGGCGGCTTTCTTGCTCATGGCTGCGTCCTTGTGGGGAGTGGATTGAGGTGCTGGCTGGCTAGGCCGCGATCCCTGGCGAAATTGGCTGCGTGCGCCGGAACCAGCGGCGAGGCTGGGCGTTGTGCCGCACCAAACCAACAGGAGGTATGCCCATGACCGCCTTCATGCCGGTGACCTTGCGCTTCTGCGACAACAAGACCATGCTGGTGGGCTCCATCGCCCAGGCGGCGACCGCGCTTCGCCGGCAATGGCCTGACAAGACGGCCACCGCCTATCTGGATGCGACAAGGCTGGTCAGGCTCGCCATCGATGGCAGCTGCCGCCAGCGCGTCGCCTTCGAGGCTTTCACCAAGGCGGCAGGACAGCAGGGGCTGCTGGTGGCGAAGCCGCGTAGCCGCGCCCATGAATGGCTCGACGCCGCCGCGGGCCCGTGAGGCGGCTGAAAACGTGATGCAACCGCGCCGCCGCCTTGCACGTTGAGAATCGCTGGCTTTCGAGCCGCGCGCAACGCCAAGGTAAGTGCCGTGGGTACCATGAAAACAGGATCTCCGCTCAAAGTATGCCTGGACGGGCATGTCGAGGTGATCGACAGCGTCGCTGAGGCAGCCGACTTCCTGCAGCGTTGGCCGGTTGAACGGCGTGGTCACGTCTACCGCAGTGCGCTCAACGCGTGCAGCGCGGCCATCGCGGCGCAGATTTCGCACGCCGACGCGATGAAAGCGTTCATCGGCTTCGCCCGGGTTACCCGCATATTGGCCGGCGATGACGGCCGGCCAGCGATGCCTGATGCAATGAGCGTGCGGATGCCAAAGCAGGGTCACGATCTGCCAAAATAAAAGCGTTGCGTGGCCGCCGTCCTCGCCAGATCGCCGACACTGCAGAAGCAAAGCCAGCGTTGCGGCCAGCTTCTTTCTCCCCGCCTTATGGAGAAAGATGCTTAGTGGGCCAATGAGAGGCGCCAACGCTTCGATACCTTGCATCTGAACCAATCTCCCAAAACTCTCGGCTGTATTCGCAATCCTGCACCGGCGTTGCCTCCTGCCGGCATCGTCCCTCGAGAACGGGAGGACGCTCATCCTGCCTCGCAGACACGCCGGCGGAAGCGCGCCTGGTGATAGGTGCAGTAGCTTTTCATCGCCATTGTGCGCATGCCGCAGCACAGCATGTGGGCGCCCGGCCGGCCGCCGGGCGCATCGTTTTCCGGATTTTGCTCCAGCGTCAGGTCGAGCGGAGCGCGGCAGCGGCCGAACAGGCAGTCGACGAAGCGCATTGCCACGCCATGCGGCTGGCGGCCGATCGGGCTTCGCTGCGGCACCGGCACCTCCAGGCGGTAGGCTTGCCCGTCCGCGATCAGCAAGCCGGCCCCGCGCGCTGCGAGGCGTTCCGCACCTTCACCCTTCGGCACGCGCTTGCGTCCGGCCTTGGCGGCGCGGTCCGCGGCCTTGTCATTCGCCCTCTCGGCTGCCGCGATGCGCTTGCTGTTGGCAAAGCCGATCGAACTCAGCATGGCGTTGCGGTGAACGATGCCGATGATGGCGTCGCGCGACACCGGGCTGCCTCGCGACGCGCTGAACCGAGCCGCGATGCGCGAGGCGGAAAGTCCGTCCGTCAACCAGCCAGCGATCGCCTGCAATTCCTTGTCGCCGTAAGTTGCCATGTCTGGTCTCCGTCCATTGCGCGGGCGCGGCAGCGCGCGACGCCGCCGGCGAGTGTCGGTGTCGGCCCGCAGGCGGTGGGCATTGTCGGGTTCGATCCGGCCTGTCGGCCGTTGGGTTGGCGGCCTCAGCCCGGCCGGCCGTCCAGCGCGGCGAGGCGCGCCTCTGCCGTCATCCGGTCGGGTGCGGAAACCGCCCTGCCCGTCAGCCTGTCGAGCAGGATCACGGTGCCGTCCTCGGTGCGTATCAGGGAGCGGATCCGCACCGCGCTGAATTGGGGGCCGGAGCCGCGGGGAGCGACGGCTCCGGCCGTTCCGGCCGCCGGTGACGGGCGGACCGGACGTGCGGCTGATGCATCGGGGCAATCAGCCTCACGCATCGCCCTGGCCGGGGAGGAGGACAGCCGGGGCGAAAGGGAATGAGCGCTGGCCGGCTCGCGTGAAGCTGGCCTGAGGGCGCTTTCGACTCGAAAGGGGTTGAGCTTTTGCATGAACGGATATAAGCATAACTCAAAAACAGATGCAAGCCATTCTTTCATGGACGAAAGCAGCGCTTGTTGGTCACATGGGTGCCATGGTGAAAACGCAACTGTCGGTCAAGGTCGGAGCGGCAATCCGCCAGGCGCGCAAGCAGCGCGGCCTGGTCATGCGCCACATCGCCGAGCACAACGACACCGACGTCGCCGCCGTCGGCAATTGGGAAACCGGTCGCAACCTGCCCAAGACGGAAAACCTCCTGAAGACCGCCGCCTTTCTGCGTGTCGACCCGGTGGCGCTCGGCAAGGGCGACGTGGTCTTCCTCGACGATGCCGGACCGGTCAACGACGCCGAGATCGTCACCGATGCCGGGCCGCCCCCCGCCGGGCCGATGGACATCCAGGTGCTGGGCGCCGCGGTTGGCGGCGACGACGGCGATTTCACCTTCAACGGCGAGCCCGCCGGCTACGTCCAGCGCCCACCCGGCATCCGCAACCTGGCCAAGGTGTTCGCGCTGCACGTGCTCTCGGATTCCATGGTGCCCCGTTACGAGCCCGGAGACCTGATCTATTGCGGCGGCCGCGATGCCGTCCCGGGCGATCATGTGGTGATCGAAACCTTCCCGGAAGAGAACGAACGCAACGGCAAGGCCTTCATCAAGAAATTGGTCAAGCGCACCGCCGCCGAACTGGTCGTCGAACAGTACAATCCGCCGAAGACGTTGACCTTCAACCGCTACGCCATCAAGCAGGTCTGGCGGGTCATTCCGTTGAAGGAATTGCTGGGCTATTGAGGGCGACGGGGCAATTCTTCCTCCCACAAGTGGAGAAGGCAAAACCCAGCGTCGACGCCCTCGCCCTCACGCCCGCCCCGATTCCTCCAGCGGCATCTCGCGCTCGCTCAGCATGAGCGCCTCGCTGCGCACGCTCTGGCGCTCGTCGATAAATGCCGCCCGGATCTGGATCGCCGTGCCAGGCAGCCCGTCGGCGCGGCAGGCCGAGCAGACCAGCCGGCCCGAAAGCGCTGCCAGCGGCGTATTGCCAGTCACGCCGAAGCGCCGCAGCTGATCGGGCTTCCACCACCTGTTGCGGCCGCAATCGGCGCATTCGACCGAGATCGAAACGACATCCGCAATCACTGATCCCCTGCCCGTCAATGCCATCGCGGCTCGCCTCTTTGTTCCCTGTTTGTTCGCATCTTCCTGTGTTTTGAAACGAGAGTCGAGTCGCATCTTTCAGCGTTCTGCAAAAGTTTCTCTTTCATGAATTTTTGAGTTATGCTTCTATGTAGCTTGCAAAGCCGAGTCGGCGCGCGCGCAGCACCCTGGGAGAGACGATGGACGCCCTTGCCGCCGATTTCGCTCACGCCTGCGGCTATGGCGGCGACAGTCACGCTCTCATCGAGGCTTTCGGGAGAATCCGCGAACACGGCATCCGCCAGGCGCGCCTCGGCCATTTCAGGCGCAAGGTGGTCGTCGACGCGCTGAAACAATCGGAAGCGCTTTTCCTGGCGGCGATCGGCCCGGCGCTATCGGCACAGGAAGCCATCGAGGACGCCGCCCGCGTCATCGCCTTCTGGCGCAACATGCCGCGCTGGCGCCAGGAACGGCGTCTGGCGGACCTCGCCAGGGCGAGGCAACAACGCCTGCTGGCGCGCTTCTTCCGCCGCTACGGCCACCGTATCTGGGCCTTGGAGGCGGCATAGGCGGGCTCGCCAAGCCATCGGCGACCATACTGCGCCACGAGGGAAAGGCAGCCATGAGAAGAGCTGGGCAATGCCGCCATTTGCGGGTTCCCATCCGAGCGTTTTCTTCCTAGATTGCCTGCGGGTGGCTGATCGTTCGACGTGCATATCAGGGAATGTTCAAGACTGCCCGTTCAAGAGTCCAGGCCTGGATGACGGCAGGCGCGGGAACCATCGCCGCGCTGTTGACGGCCGGCCTCATGGGCGCCTTTGGCGCCCTGCCCGCTCACCCTCCGCCGCAACTGCCGTCCGATGCCGCCATCGATGCCGGCCGCTGGCGTATCAGGCCGGTGCGGGCCTATGTCAGCCGTGCCGACATCCATGGCGTGCCGCTGAAACCGGGCCAGAAGGCACTGGTGCTGGAGGCCGACATGACCAACCGCACGGCCGAATCCAACAAGGCCTATTTTGCTGTCTTCAAGCCGGAGGGGATCACCCTGCCGGACCCGATGCCGATGATCGCCCTGATACGCGATTCGACCCTGGCGCCGGAACTGCACCCCGGCATGACCGAGCGCCTGGCGTATGTCTGGCCGCTGGCCGGCGACGCCGCCGTGCCGCCGAAGCTCGCCTTCGGCGTCACCGCGGAAATCTTCAAGCCGCGCGACAATCTCTACGGCACGCCCGGCTGGTACAATCCTTACCGTCTCGGCACCGTCACCTTGCCGCTCGCCGATATGCCGGCAACGGACACGCCGGGAGCCGGCTCATGAGCATGCGGGTCCTCGGCAATCTCGTGATTCTCGCCGCCACCGTGGCGCTGAGCTACGGCATGCAGCTTTCCAAGCCGCATTATGCCGACCTTACCGCGCCCATACCGGTCGACGGCGCCATGCACGACACGGTGCGAGCACGCAGCTTCGACGTGCGGCTGGACGGGGTCGTCTTCGCCCGGGCGCTGAAGACCAACCAGTTCGGGCAGCAAAAGCTTTTGACGACGAGCGGCGTATGGGCGGTGGTGACGACCAGCCTCACCGCGACAGACGCCTCCATCACGGTCGCGGACGGCACCTGGCAAGGCCCGACCGGTCTGCGCTATCGCCAGACGGAGCGGCTGGGCTATCGCCAGGACATGCCGCCGCACAGCGTCGATCCCGGCTTGCAAAAACGCGGCCTGTTCGTCTTCGAAGTGCCACCCGACCAGATCCGCGGCGCCAGGCTGCTGATCTCGGAACGCCGATTCGGCGCGCTCGATGCGCAGGCCCGCATCAGCTTCGACGGGTTGCCGGCCGGAGCCGATGGACAGCCGGCCGGCATCCTGCCGCAATACGATTTGGATGCGCCGCCGGGCCAGACATCACAAGGCCAGACATCACAAGGCAAGACATCGCAGGCCAAGCCATGAGTGCCGTCTCGACCGACATGGAGCCGGCGGCCGAGCGGCAGGCCGAGAAAAAATGGCGCAGGCGCAGCCTGGCGGCGCTGGTCATCCTGCTGCCGCTGGCGCTGGCAGAAACCAGCCATGACAGCCTGCGCGAATGGCTTGGCGGCGAAGACCTCATCGCCAGGGATGTCCAGTTTGGCCAGTCCGCGCGCTTCGGCGGCAGCGACTGGAAACTGGCGGACCTGCGCGGCGGCAAGGCCGGCCGCTTGCCCGATCAGGCCTTCGCCGTCATCGCCACCTTCTCCGTCACCATCGGCGATCCCGACTTGCAGAAGCAATGGCTGGGCTGCAAGCTGATGCTGACCGATGCCGCCGGCCGCCGCTGGCTCCCCGACATGACCTCGGGCGTCAGACTGCCGGACGGCGTGATGAACTGCACCTCGGCGATCTTCTCCGGCGCCAAGACAGGCGACGTCATCACCATCGGCGACACCTTCATCGTGCCCGAGGATGCCATCAAGACCATCCGTCCCGCCATTGGGCTGGGAAGTGAGCGGCCGTGGTACCTGCGGTTTCAACGGCCGCCGAAGTAACGACAGCGCCGGCAGTCCGGAGTCACGGCACGGCGATCAACAGGACGTAGGCAACAAAGACGACGAGGTGAGCAAGTCCTGTGAGAACCGTCGTGCGTCCGGTACTGAAACTTATGACACTCACCGCAAGGGCCAGAACCAGCAAAATCACGTCGCTCGGACCGAGACCGAGGTTGAGCGACTTTCCGGTGATGAGGCTGGCCGCCGCCACTGCCGGGATCGTCAGTCCGATGGTCGCGCACGCCGAGCCCAAAGCGACGTTCAATGCGCGCTGGAGCTCATTCCCCCACGATGCCTTGACGGCGGAGATCGCCTCGGGGAGCAGCACGACAAACGCAATCATCGCGCCGACGATCGCATCCGATTGCGGGATCTGCAGATAGGTAAGGCCATCTTCAACGCCAGCCGCGACCCGTTCCGTCAGCAGAACGATCCCGACCAGTCCCAGAAGCAGGAAGACGAAATGCGTCGGCACGCCGTGAACCTGCGGAGAATGGCTTTCCGGGGCGCTTTCACGGACCTGCACCTCCAGGAAGTCCTCCTTCTGGCCGTAGCTCTGGGCGAAAACGAAACTGCCGTAGAGCAAGAGCGACAGCAATGCGACGAAGGCCAGTTGCGTGGGAGAAAATGTCCCGGGGCTGGTGGCAAGCGTGTAGTTCGGAAGCACCATCGTCAGCACCGTGATCGCGGTCAGCACCGAAAGAAAGGAACTTGTGCCTTGCCTTCGGATGTCCTGGTGGCGGTGCCGCCACCCGCCGAGTGTCAGGCACAGCCCCACAATGCCGGTGCAAACGATCATGACCGTGGAGAACACGGATTCTCGCGCCAGGGTCGGATTGTTGGCGCCATGTCGCATCATCGAGACGATGATCGACACTTCGATCGTCGTTACGGCCAAGGTAAGGACCAGGGTGCCGTACGGCTGTCCGACACGTCGGGCTATCGCCTCCGCATGTCGCAACACGGCAAAGACGGTTGCCAAGGTAAGAACGATCGATATGCCGGCAACGATCACCACAATCGTCGTCCGGTAATCTTCGATCGGCTCTATGTTCGATTGCAATATCAACGCCAGCGCGCAGCAGACCACAGGCAGGCCGAAGGTCATTGTCTCACTTCGACGGGGGAAGAAGTAAGTCATGGCATTCTCTTCGATCTTGCGAATGCAGACAGGCGGTCTGTTTACGAGACCAGGAAAGATCGCACTTTCGCCCCATCACACGTACATGGCAAGGCGCGATAAGGATACGCTACGGTCGTTCCCGTCGCTACCGGGAACGACCGCCCGCCTCAACCGTCCCCTTGGAAAGCGAGAACGCCGTCTCCAGCACGGCGGCGAGGAAGCAGATGCGCAGTGGCTCGACCAGAATGCCGGTGGAGGAATCCTGGAACGGGCTGCCGAACAACAGCGTCACGCCATGCGACAGGATCTGCCAGACGTCGAGCTCGTGCGGGCCGATCAGCCGCGTCGCACCCAGCCACAGCCAGGCCGCGCCCCAGTCGAGCAGTCGGTAGCCGACGATCAGCGTGCACAGCAATACGAGGCTGGAGCTTGCCGTCAGCCGCACGCCATTGGCGATCGGCAGATAGCGCGAGCGGTAACCGGCGATGAAATGCTCGACGAAATCGCGCAGGAATTTCGGCAGGCCGGCATAGCGCTTGCCGACGCGTTCCAGCCGGCCGTGCACGCGGATCAGTGCCGTGTTGTCGCGCACGTCATAGCCATAGATCAGCGCCGCCATGACCAGCCAGATCAGCGGCAAGAGCATGTAGAAGAACAGGTTGACGGCGATCGTCGAGGGCGCGATCGAGGTGATCTCGACCGGCACTATCGGCGCGGCCGTCGCCGCCGGCACCGGGCTCGCCAGCCCGTCGGCAGAGGCCTGCAGAACGGACCAGAAATTGCGGCTCATCAGCCATTGCAGCGCGCTGTCCTTCCAGCGGCTGATGACGTAGAGACCGACGAAGATCCAGTTGGTCTCGCAGATCACCACCACGATCTGCCAGAACGAGCCGGCGCCCGTTTTCGTCTGCATGAACTTGGCCAGCCGGCGCACCAGCCAGGACACCGCCACCGAGACCAGCAGCCAGCGCGAATCCAGCACGTCCAGTACGTTGGCGCTCTGGCCGAAACCGGCCTGGTCGAGCGTTTCGCGCGAATATTGGCGCACGATGTCGCCGAGGAATCCCCAGGCCGCATAATAGGCGAAGAAGGGCAACAGGGCGATGGTGATCATCCGCACCAGCCGCGAACCGCGCCGGTCCGCGGCTCCCTGGCCCTCGGCGACCGTGGCCTTTTCCGCGCCACGCTGCGCGGCCAGCACATGGGGCAAGCCGGGGCGCAGCACATGGAACATCGCCACAGTCACCACCAGTTGCGCCAGTGCCACCAGCGTCAGCATGGCGAGCCCGGCGAAATGGTTGGCGAGCGCCACCTTGGCCGCCAGTTGCAACAAAAGGTCGCCGGCCAGAACACCGGCCAGAACAAACGCGACCAGTTGCGGCCAGAACCGCCGCAGCAGCGAAAAACTCAAGCTGATCGGTTTGATGATATCGGCAAACATGAGGTTCTCTCAGAATGCCACCCGCCCGAAATCCTTCTAGCAAAGGGCGGTTGTTTTGCAACCGATGCGCGACTTCCCTTCTCCCCTTGTGGGCCTGTTGCAAAATTGGCTGGTTGTGATTCCCTGTTTTTGAAACGGGGATTGTGCGATGACGACGAAGCCGAGCG